>CAYSOH010000161.1:0-2172 GCA_964432625.1 uncultured archaeon | reverse complement strand
ATAGCTTCCAAAACGAATGCTGAATTGTTTCCTATTGGGGGCGTCGTTCCTTTTATGGAACAAAACAAATTCAAACAATTAGCTGAGATTGTTATTGCATGCAAAAAGGAACTTGATATCTCAAGACCCGTGCATCTGTTTGGATGTGGACATCCTATGTTATTCGCCTTAGCCGTGTTTATGGGATGTGACGTTTTTGATAGTTCCAGTTACGCCAAATTTGCATCTAGAGATAGTCTAATGTTTACTTGGGGTACCAGGAAATTAGAAGAATTGGAAACGTTTCCTAGTGAATTCTCAGCTTCACCAGATATTTCTATAACTCAGTTGAAATCGATGGAAAAGAAGGAAAGGCAGAAAATCATTGCAAAGCACAATCTAATTGTTTCTTTCACCGAAATTCGTAGAGTAAAACAAGCTATTCACGAAGGTACATTGTGGGAATTGGTCGAAAATAGGCTTCGTACCTCTCCTGCCTTGATGAAAGTTTTTGATGTTCTAAAAAAAGAAAAGGATTGGTTATCCAAGTTCGAACCTGCGTATAGATACAAAACGCCTCTAAAAACGGGTAAAGAATCGGATGATCGTCCCATTTTTGCAAATTTTAGAGAATTTAGTAAAGGAGATATGACTCATCCCTATTTTGGACGAGTTTCATTACACTTGTCAGAAACTTATCCTTTCCATCCTGGACTTCTACAAGATGATATGGAGGGTTGGAAAATGCAGGAATGGGATGTTGCAAGGGTTCGTACCATATTAGATTACCAATTTGGTGAAGGTATAGGGAATGCATTCACAAACGGTGATGTGGAACTGATTACCAGTAGAAAAACCAAAAGACTGCGAAACCTTGTACTTGACGGGAAACATCTGGCATCTCTATCACACAGAAGAGGTTTGTTTATCATTCAAGAAGAAGGAGCTAAATTGATGTACAAAAATTCAAAATCTTTGCGATTCCGTGTTGTGATTGATCCAGAGACGGCTTCTTTTAATCGAGATGGGAAGAGTGTTTTCTGTAAATTTGTAAAGGATATTGACGATGAGCTAAGATGTATGGATGAATGTATTGTTGTGACTCCAAAAGATGAGATAGTGGCTTTTGGCAAATTGATTGTCTCGCCTGAGGAGATTAAGTTAGGTCAACAGGGAATGGCAATCAGAGTCAGAGGCGGAATTCCTGAATAAGTGAAATAGTAAGTTCTTTAATCAAAGTCCTATATCTAACAACATGCAGCGCAAGGTCTTCACATTCGGTGTTGTGATGTTACTATGCCTTAGCACTAGTTTTACTAGTCAAGCTGCTGAAGAGGAAAAAGGAATTTCTGAACTTAATTGGTGGGACGTATACTCCAGAGACAAGAACCACGATGGTATTTCTGATCTTTTGATATGGAAATTGCAGCAGGGTGAACGATTCTTCAATGCTGGAGAAGCACGCGTTTTTGTTAGATATGACCATCATCCGACGGATGAAGACGTTCAAAGGCTCGAAGATAATGGAATTGAGGTCACATTCCGAGCTCAGTTTATCGATCTGATCGCAACGACTATGCCGCGTGGAATGATCTACGAAGTTGCTGGTTGGGATGGTGTTGTAATGTTAGATGATATCGGAAAGGCTGAGCCACATATGGCTGATGCTGTGCCTGCTATGGGTGTCGACCAGGTGTGGCAAAATCATGGCATTTACGGAGAAGGCGTTTCTATTGCCATTGTAGATACTGGAGTAGATAATTCTCATGTTGGTCTGGATGATATGGATGATAACCAGTTCACAAATGATCTGAAAGTTGCTGCTTACTATGATGCTGGGCAAGATTCAATTATTTGTTCTGAAAACGGACTTGGTGGAACCCTACCTTGCTATCCTGGACAGTCTCTTGACAGTGGAACTCACGGAACTCACGTAGCAGGAATCGCTGCAGGTACTGGAGCTGGTGAAACTGCACCTGATGGAACACCGCATATCGGTGTGGCTCCTAAGGCTCATTTGGTAAATGTTCTTTCTTGCTGTGATGGTGACATTGAAGATATAATTAGAGGAGTTGAATGGACTATTGAATATCAAAAATTGGTCCAACCGCATATTCGTGTAATGACTTCGAGTCTCGGAGAACAGCAGGTTGAATTCCATATTGATAATGACGGAAGTTCTGCATGGAGCCA
>CAYSOH010000160.1:0-2173 GCA_964432625.1 uncultured archaeon | reverse complement strand
TTATCCTTTGCATATCTTATATCAAGTTTGTATCGTATTTCACTAACGATAACAATTAGTGGAAGTATCAGCACAATTATAGGATATGGAATCTTATTCAAAGACTCTCAAATAACTCCGGGACTGGAATGGTATCTGAATGGAAATGGGTCAATTTTAATCCTAGCGATTAGTATACCTGTAATTATTTCTGTTATAGCTACTCTACTGATAAATGAGAATTATGAACCAAAAACTATGCAAAAAATTGGTTATAGTGACCGGCTTAAAGAATATACAAAAAAATTCAACTGGTCAAGAAGGATGTCAACTCCAGTAATAGTTTCCAAAGAACGAATAGATCTTCAGAGAAGTAAAACCGGAACTAAAATGTTTTTTTCATTTGCTTTTCCACTCGGAATATTAACCTTCATGAATTGGTTTATTGATAGAGGATTACCCGTCGAGATAGACTTCAATACGATATTCTATGGAGTTATGATTGGATTCTTTGGAACAATGCTTTATTCTTGGCTAAATACGATAGATAGTCCAAATTTCTACTCTACGCTACCAGTTACTGTATCGGATGTTGTAAGAGCTAGACTTGTATTATTCCTGACAATCACTTGGTGGATTCCTCTGGTTTTTATGACAATCATAGCCTACATGAGCGGGGAAATAAATTTACTACCGATAGGAATAATCGTAATGATAGCTGTTGGAATATACATCGTAAATTATACTGCATGGACAACAGGACTTAGAACAAATTCGGCACTTTTCGATGCAATTATTTTCATAAAATTTTTCTTTGTATCTGTTCCACCAATGATTGCAATGACTATACTTAGTCTTGCTATAAGTCACAAACCTTCTGTAATATTAATTGCACTCGCAACCATATGTGGAATTTTGTCATTTTTCAGTATTTTCTTTTACAATAAAATAGAATCAAAGTGGAAAACTGGAGCTTTTGACTAAATATCTGTATTCACCATTTCACGATGATCGCTTGTTGGTACAACTTTCAAGGAACCTTCAAAATCTTTGGATAAATAATTTTCATTTATACAGGAAAGTGAAATCGCTAAAGCTGATACTTCCGAATGAGGCTGATTCCCTATTGATAAATTGTAATCTGCATACTCAAAAACCCAAGGTGGTACTTTCTCAGCACCAACAATGAATAACAACGGAGTTTTATCTTTCTTTAACTCTACCTCAAAATCAATAAATGGTAATCCAAACATAGTCAGATGCACAATCTTTCCTTCCCAATTTTTTACAAATGACTTAGGATTAGATAATGGCTCTATTTCGAAATCACCGCCAAATTTAGAAACGACTGTTTTCACAGTTTTTATTACACGACTATCTGGCCTAGAAAGATACATCTTAGATGCGCCAAATGCCCTTGATGTAAGAGCAACATGTGTTGTTACTCGTTTATCCCGCTCTGGTCTATGGCCAATTCTTAGAACTTGGAATTGACGCATATAAATTCTTCTTATTCTTCTGTAGGTACAGTATCGTCATCAACTCTCTCTCTAATACTGTCATGAACTAAAAGTCCAATAAAGGCCAATATAATACCTGAGATAATATACTGAACATTATTAGAATCAAAATTATCCTGAACAAAAATATCATTTACAATTTCAATTATCCCTGCTGTAATCAAACCCATACTAAAAATTGTGAAAATAAATCTCACGATATTAATATTGAATACAGTATCACGAAGATATGCATCTACTGTACGCGATACTTCAATAACTACAATCGAAGCCAGAAGTAGAACAAGTACTCCATCCTTAGACAAAAAGGCTAAAACCATTGCCAAAATACCAAGTTCTGAAGCTTCCTGCATCTGGTCTAGACCACGACTTATTCCAACTATCATAAGTAAAGATGCTATCAACCAAGCATATGAGTAGAAAGAAACTCTTTCACTAGTAACTGTAAGCAATTCAGTATAGAAACTTCGGAAGCCGTCTTCCCAACCTGCTACTTTAACAAGCATGTAACCACCTAGAACAACCCAAATAGCTCCTGATGCAATGTCAGAAAGACCAAACCACAACAAAATACCATAAACAAAAGCAACTAACGCTATGGGGAATATGAACTGCCGCTGTATCTTAGGATCCTCCATTTTGTGAATTATAGTATAGAGTGTATCCTCAATAGG
>CAYSOH010000159.1:0-2184 GCA_964432625.1 uncultured archaeon | reverse complement strand
CCTAGTGGATTGGGGAATTGCAAGCCAAAAAGATTTACTGGTAAATCTGGTGAGCCATACAAGTTTCCTGTTAAGGACATTAGAAGACGAGAACGACTAGTGACTGAAAGTGTAGAAATCAGACGATTATGGGCTTTCTCAGAGTCCTGCAAAAACACGGCAGGGCGCAGGATTGTTCTGTAGAGGAGGCTCATCTAAAAATGAAGTCGATAACTGGTTCGATATAAGGTTAATGGAAGAACTACTCCAATTCCTCTTCAGCTTTTACTATGTTGAAAACAACACTTACTATGCCAATCAAAACAAGTACGCTCCCAAGGATTAGCAACCAATATGGCGAGTCATTCCAGTAAAACCAAGACATTGACGCAATCAGTCCAATCATTAGGATAAGGGCTGATGCTATCTGTCTTACCAACAGGTTCACAAACTCTCACTGTCGTTGGCCTTAAAACCCGACCTCCATACAGCCCGATATGGGCATTAGCCTGACTGTGATTATTCCAACGTTGAATGAAGGTGAGTCAATAGGGCCTACTATTGATCAAATCCCTAGGGACTTACCATGGTTGGATGTCAATGTTCTCGTTATTGATGGGAATTCGACTGATGCCACTGTAAAAGAGTCTGAGAAAAGAGGTGCCAAAGTGTTTAATGAAAGCCGAAAAGGTTACGGAAGAGCATACAAAACTGGTTTCAGTCTGGTAGATACTGATTATGTAGCAACTCTTGATGGTGACACAACTTACCCTGCTGACAAAATACCTCATGTGCTTGCATTTTTGATAAACAACAATCTCGATTTTGTAACATGTAATAGACTTGACAAAATGGACAGTGATGCAATGTCTATGACTCACAAAATAGGGAACTGGGGATTAACATTTGGAACAAATTTGTTTCATGGAATAAATATTAGAGATTCCCAAAGCGGGATGTGGGTATTCAAGAAGGAAGTTATAGGAAAAGTCAAGTTGACAAGTGATGGAATGCCACTCTCTGAAGAATTCAAAATTGAAGCGTTTAAGAGAGGACTAAGAGCTGTTGAGATTCCGGTGCCCTTCCACTCTAGAGTTGGAGAAGTAAAACTAAACACTTGGGAAGACGGAATATGGAATCTTTGGTTCTTAGTTACTAAAATGAGAGACTTTTAGATTTATTTATCCCCATCACATTGTTTGTCATTATTACTGTCCGGTTGGCAAACATGAAACCATTTCCAAAAGCTTTGACCTGTCTTAAGTGAGGTGTCTGATCCTAAGTCGTTAGTAAATTCAATAACCATTGCATAGTCACCACTACCCTCAGTATCATAAAATTCAGAAGTGTCAAGTATGAAAGGAAGCGTACTATCTATATTTCCTGATTCGTAGGTGAGAGTCATCACATCACCCGAATTTGAGAAATCTATGACTTCAACCGCAACAGGTTCTCTAGAACCGTCATTATCCCAATAATCTTCTCCATTTCCGGAATCAAATATTTCTTCTGAATGATAAATAGTGATTTTACCAGTAGCCCAAGGTATTACAGTCATTCGATCTTGTCCGATAACCTCACTAAGAAATTGTAGGTTAACTATTATTCCTTCGTCCTTGTCTAATGGTTTCTCTCCATTAAACAAAGGCACTTCAGCAGTAATTGTTTCAGCGTATTTGTGTAGACTAACTGAATCTGTAGCTTTTTGACTGCCGCATTCAACTTGCACTTTATAATTACCATTGACTGTGAAAACGTCAGAATAAGGCATTGTTACGGAACCTCTGCCTTCATCATTCAAAGCAAACTTGCCGCTTGTGACCGCAACTGAGCCACCCGTATGGTTGATTGAACTTGGTAAAACTGAGATTTTGTAAGTTCCCTCTTTGGCTAACATGCCAAAAGCCGGAGATGTTGCTAGAATAGTGAAATCAAAATTCTTATCACTAGTATCTCTTCCTTCATTTACATCAATAAGCACAGTAAGGCCACCGGCACCAGAATAGAATCCAAAGTTAGTGAATATCATTGAACACAGAAGAAGAAAAATAACTAAAGTTGCACCAATAGCTATTCTCATGTTAGTAAATATGACTCTAGGAAGGTTAGAATCTGACTCATCATCATCATCCCAATCATCGTCCCAGTCATCTTCAGATTGCATGATACACACTCTAAATGTTACTTCTTATACCTTTCCACTAA
>CAYSOH010000158.1:0-2190 GCA_964432625.1 uncultured archaeon | reverse complement strand
GTAACTGAGCATGGAATTACTCCAGAAATGATTACTCGTGTTGCTTAAGCTCGAATTAGTGAGCCTAGGTTATGGATTTCGAGTTATTGCTGGCAATGTTGGCATTTACTCTGCCAATTTCCCTTCTGCCTGGCCCAAATAATCTTCTATCGGCGTCGCACAGTTCGCGTTACGGATTCAAGGAAACATTGCCTCTTATTTCAGGCATGGTCTTTGGGTGGTTCTTACTAGGAATTGTAGTTGGTTTTGGTGCATTGTTCATTGAAGAGAACAAGGGCTTGTTGAACGTTTTAACATATGTGGGAGTTAGTTATATCGTCTACTTATCTTACAAAATTGCTACTGCTCGATTGGTGGATGGGGAAGAAGCTGCGGACGAAAAACTAGGTTTGTCTACTGGTGCTGTCCTCCAAGTTGTGAACGGAAAAGCGTTCATTCATTTGTTGATACTTATGACAGTTTTCGGGAGTGTTTTTGGTAACGGTTTTTGGTATCTCGTAATATTTCTACAAGTATTAATCAAATTGATAGGTTGGATTCTATGGTGCGGCTTCGGAAGTAGATTGAAGCAAACCTTCAGGGATGAACAATCAGGGGTGCTTATCAACCGAATTATGGGAATTTCGCTTTTCTTTGTTGCTATATGGATTGTGATTCCTAAGTAGCTAGGCTCCAGGGTATCTGAAATCGCCCAAGTTAACTTTGACCATTTCGTCCATCTCTTCCGTGGTTATCAACGGGGTGATGTTTCCATTGAAGCTTCCTGACGCAGCGATATTCAAGGCCATTCCTGTTACAGTTGTATGGTCTGGAAAATCCATTATTGCGAGGAAGTCTGTAGAACCGTAACACCAGTAATAAGCTTCTAATTTTCCACCTAGAGCTTCTACTATTCTCTTTGTTTCGTCGCGGCGAGCTGTTCCACCTTCTTTTAACAGCCCCTGTACGCCCTTTTTGGTGTAGCTACCTGAATACATGAATTTTGACATGCGGTTGTAGCAGTATACTATATTTTAAATCTGTGTGCTTTCCAGTACTTCATGAAGGGTAGTGGTTACGGCCGTCATTTGGTTCCGGTGATTGTTTTTTTGATGATTTCTGGATGTTTAGATGAAAATATAAGTGAGACTTCTGACGATATAACTAGCGAAGAAGGTATTCAGAAATCTTACTCTGTTGTTGCTCCTGTCGATACTGGAATAAATCCATATCACATACATTTCCAAGTCAATCAAAGTCTCCCACAATCATTCCTAGATGACTTTGGAGTGACCTTGGTGTGCGACTTGTCACAAGAAGGCACTTGGGAGGAACGTGTTGAAGCGGACAGGGAATCGTGCTGGGATAGGATAACCTATAACGATACTGTTTACTTTTCTGGTACAAGAATCATTGGGGCAATGGGTGAGGAGGGATGGAGTGATACTCCTATTTTGGATGATCCTGATGATGGGCATGGTACTGCTGTAACTGGTGCTGTGATTGATGCTAATCCTGACGCTGTGATTTTTTTCCTTGAAGGTTTTGATGGTGTAAGAAGGGCTGCAGAGCATCCTATGGTTGATATCATCACAACCAGTTTTGGGCCAATAGGTTCAGTTCCAGTTTCAGGTATAGAAGATGATACTGAATACGCTGTGAATGTTATGGGTAAGATACACACTGGAGCGTGTGACAATACTGCCTCAACGTGTGTACAGGATGCAACAGGAGGGCCTCCTTGGTCTATCGGAATTGCAGGATTTCAGGAAGATGGAGATCGGGGCAAAGTCATGCATTGTTCGGGAACTGCACCAGATATTGTTGCAGCCTGGACGCAATATCTGCCTGACCATGACTCAATAGATGGATATCATGACACTTCAGGAACAAGTTTTGCAACCCCTAGGACGGCCGGCGTCCTTTCACTTGTGATACAAGAATTGAGAAATCAAACCAATGATTACGGTTCAGGTGCGCGTAATGGCAGCCTCATCACAGGAGAATTGTTCTCTATAACTAACTATGAGATTAGAAGAAGTATGGAAAAGGCATCATACTTCCCTGAGGTCACAGAATATGACCCTGGTGCTAACGAAGGAGCTTGCCAAACAGGAGTTCCTGTTTCTCCTGTAGCTCCATACACGCAGACAGGGTGGGGAGTTGTTGACCCTACAATAACTCAAGCAATTATTGAGGATTTGAATGGTG
>CAYSOH010000157.1:0-2204 GCA_964432625.1 uncultured archaeon | reverse complement strand
GGACTTCTTTCAAAATATGCTCAATCATTCCCTCTTCTAAATCCATCATCTGATGGTTGTGAAGCCAAGCAGATTCCACCTCAGCATGCCAAAATTCTGTCAAGTGACGTCGAGTTCGTGATTTCTCTGCTCTAAATGAAGGGGCAAGCGTGAAAATGTTCTCTAGACCAAACATTGTGGCTTCAGCATACAATTGCCATGATTGACTCAAGTGAGCATAGAATTTCTGCCCACTTTTCTCATTAGCATCATTATAGGAAACATTGAAAAGTGTAGAACCTCCTTCACAGGCTGACGTGGTGAAACTTGGAGACTGAATCTCTGTAAAGTCCAAACTACTCCAGTAGTCTCTGAATGCCTTGAAAACTGTTGAACGTATCTTAAGAGCTGACACCATACTTCGGCTACGTAACCACAAATGTCTGTTATTCAGCAAATGTTCATCACTCTGATCTTTGGTTATAGGGAAAGTTTCAGCAAAGTGAAAAACCACGAACTTGGTGGCCCTAATTTCCCAACCTCCAGGAGCACGATCATCCTTCACTGGTTCACCTTCCAACATGACGGAAGATTCAATCAGTGCCTTACTAGCACCATTAAAATCTGATTCGGCTACTTTCTCTCTGGAGACTGTACACTGGATTACACCTGTAGAATCTCTAACTACTACAAAAGCCAGCTTCCCGGAAGAGCGAGTTCTGTATATCCATCCTCTGATTTTTACAGACTTAGCGGATTTTCCAGACAACACGTCTCTAATCGATGTATAATCGTCAGCATTGGGAAATTCAGGGTATTCCATATTAATACGATTAGATGCTCTGTCAAATAACTTTCCGATACTGGATTAAGGAGGAGGTCTGATTTTATATACGGTGCTCGAGTGCGCACAACTCTATAATGAAGAGAAGTTCCCGAGTCTGGAAAAAAGCCGGAAAACAACGCTGGAAATGGCGCAAGAAGAAAATGCGTCGTAGAAAGCGTGAAAGAAGGCGTAACAAGTAGTTCTGAATTCTCGACATATTTCCTTATAATGGCATCATATAAGGGTCTAAGATGCCCGTCATTAACATTGAACTTGAAGACCTTAATCGGATGCTTAAGAGCCCCATAAGTTCTGATGAATTTTTGAAGATAATACCGGAAATAGGGGCAGATCCTGATGAAATAGGAAAAAAAGAGGCTGTTGTAGAGTTTTTCCCAGATAGGCCAGATCTATTATCCACCGAAGGAGTGGCAAGGGCACTAAGAGCATTTACAGAGCAGGAATTAGGATTAGTAGAATATGAGACAAAACCTGCAACAACTCATATGGTTGTTTCACCAGAGGTTATCAAAATCAGGCCATTCGTGTTAGGCGGAATAGTAAGAAATGTTACATTCGATGATACTGCGATAAAATGCATGATGGAACTACAGGAGAAATTACATGTTACATTGGGTCGTAAGAGAAAGAAGGTATCTATAGGAATTCACGATCTTGCAAAACTCAAAGAACCATTCAATTACGGTGTTTGTTCTCCTCATGAACCCGCTTTTGTACCTCTTCAGGTGGATTACGAGATGACACCGGAGGAAATCCTGAAAGAACATCCCAAAGGCATGGAATATGCCCATTTGTTAGAAGAATTTGACAAGTACCCTCTTATCACTGATTCAAATGGAGAAGTAGCTTCGCTACCACCAATCATCAATGGTGCTTTGACAACAATTAAAGAAGAAACAACTGAGGTCCTGATAGATGTTACAGGACTTGATGGGGATGCCGTCGAAGCTTGTCTCAATATTGTTGCTGCAGCTTTGGTGGAAAGGGGAGGAGAGATTGAACAATTAGAGATAAGATATCCTACAGACAAGATAAAGGTCCCAAAAATGGAGCCTAAGGAACACCAGCTAAACAATGATTATCTGATTAGGCTCCTAGGTTTTGATCCTGGAGATTTTGCAATCTTCAAGGCATTCCGAAAATGTGGTATGGAGCCAAAGTTAGAAGGTGAAACATGGAATGTGAAAGTCCCAGCATACAGAGCTGATATACTCCATCCCATTGATCTCTTGGAAGAAGTCACAATTGGCCTTGGATATAGCGAGATACCTGAACACCTTCCTAAAGAAGCAAGATTTGGAGAAGGACTAAAACTCAGAGATTTAGAAAGTAATTGTAGAGAAACGATGCTGGGTACCGGATTTCAAGAAGTTGTAAC
>CAYSOH010000156.1:0-2248 GCA_964432625.1 uncultured archaeon | reverse complement strand
AGTAACCTGCGAATTATTAATTTCTCAGCTCCCGATTTTGATATTCCTTGAGCAATAATCAAAGACCCCAATATCATGAATACAGAATCTGAAGCATACGATGAGAATGCATCATCACGATCCTCACCCAGTAATACCAAAGCAACACCTGCCATCAATGCAGTTACGGGAAGCGGGAAAGTTTCCGAAACCCAAAGATAGATTATGAAAAGAAAAAGTGTGAATACATTACGCCCTTCATCGCTCAAACCATCTGCAAACAAGAATAATAAAAGATGAATAAAGGAAACAATTATAGAACCTGCACCAAACTTTCGAAATGTAGAATTTCGATACAGACGGTAGAATGCATGCTGCCTTCCCTTTGAATCAAGGAGGTCTGATTGAAGACTCAGAAGTGTTCTTCGCCTCTTTAGTTGATCGACCCTAGTAGGCACTATATGTTCTTCTTCCATTGATTCTGCTACTATTTCAAGACTGTCAAGCATGTCCTCAAAATCTTTGTCTGAACTCATCTTAGGACACACACCGGTACTGCTGCGCTCAAAACTAATTGATGAATTAGTATATCGCTAACTGCATCCTCTATATCTGGCAGGATAACAATCCTTGCTCCTTCCTGTTTTACGACGGAATTTGTAATTGATCTCCTAGTTCTAAACAAACTCAAAGGTATGATGGTAGACGTTACATGATAGTCTCCACCTAAACGATTTCTGAGTTCTGATACTGCGGAATCAAGGGCTTCTGCACCTCCAAAAATCTCAGTTCCTAAATGCAAGAATTCGATATCGCAACCAAATTTATGAGCAAAATCATTTACCATTTCCAATGCTCTCTCCGATAATTCCAGGCCATCAAATACAACGAGGGCTGGTGAACCTGAACCTGGCAGGGGGTGATCCTCTCGAACTACAAAAGCATGCGAGGACTCAGAATCAAGGATTCGTTCAACCTCCGAACCTGTAAAGAAACGCGTAATGACTGACCTAAATGGACCAAGTATGAGTGTGTCTGCTACACCCTCATTTACCATCTCTGCGAGTACCTTACGTCTCTTACCTGTTTTGAATATCGGTTTGACTTTTATGTCACTAATCTCTTCAACGAACTGGTCGAGCTGCCTTTTTCCAAGTGTCTCGAAACCAGTTCTTGTTTCGGTAGAGGCAGTCACAGTACCTGTCTTAGATGGATTGCTAACAAAAGTTGCTGCAAGAGGTACATCTAACCTCTTAGCTAATGCCACTGCATAGTCCCTAGCTGGCTTGAGACGCTTTGAAGGGTCAATAGGTAGCAATAATTTATCGAACATTATAGGTTCTGTACGACGCAACGTATATTTAACCCTGCCCAGTGAGCGCAGCCTGAAATTCAGTTTCAGGGCGGAGAAACAGATTGGCCAAAGTCACAAGAACCAAAGTTAAGGACAAGTGGAAGGGTAAAATGTGGTATCGACTCCACGCTCCTTCTATGTTCAATTACGCAATAATGGCACACACGCCTGCAGATAACCCTGAGGTTGTCAATGGAAGAGTAACGGAAGTACCTCTTGAACAATTGACTGGAGACTATAGCCAAAAGAATTTTATGATAAAATTCAGAGTAAACGAAACCAGAGGTAACAATGCTTTTACCTCATTTGATGGACATCGTTTAACTTCTGATTACAAAAGAGCGCTGACCCGCAGAAGAAATAGCAGAATTGATTGTAATTTTATTTTGTCCTTACAGGATGATGTTAATGTAAGAATCAAACCAATTATTCTGGTTGACAAACGTATCAAAAAGTCACAGGAAAAACTTCTGAGAGCTGTGGCTCATGAAGAAATCGAAAAGAGTCTTACAAAGATGAGTTTGTCTGAAGCGTTGAAGAAAATATACTCTGGTGATCTGAGCAAAGAAGTGTCCACTGCTCTAAAGACTACATATCCTACTAAAAGAGTGGAAATCTCAAAAATAAGTGTAGTAAACCCAGCAAGCCTGATGGAGGTTCCACCAGAAGACGACGAATTAGAAAGAATTCTTGAAGAAGCTGGAAAGGAAGAAGATACTATTGATAATGAAGAAACTGAAGTAGATGAGGGGGAAAAGGAGACTGAGGAAGTGGACTACTCATCCATGAAAGTTGCTGAATTGAAAGAATTATTGAAAGAAAAAGATTTGCCTGTTTCCGGCACAAAAGCTGAACTAATAGAAAGACTTCAAACTTGAATAAGGAGACCTGGGAGCTTTTACCATTCTGGTTCCC
>CAYSOH010000155.1:0-2250 GCA_964432625.1 uncultured archaeon | reverse complement strand
TGTAAAAAACCAATAACTAGAATTATTGTGGCCCAAAGAAGTACTCATATTTGTGAAAATAAACAAAAATATATCAAAAATACTGATTAATATTAAATAGTGTCGCAACAGTCCTTTGTTCTCGAGGTAGTAAACCATGATGGCTGCTAAAAAAGTATCAAAGAAGATTGTCGTGCTTGGCGACCCTGCTGTTGGAAAAACAAGTTTAATTCGCCGATTTGTTATTAACGCGTTTGATGACAAATATTTGACAACGATTGGAGCTAAGATTGTAAAGAAGGAAGTACAATTGAGATCTGGTGGAGCAAAGCCAGATATTGATGTAACACTCATGATATGGGATGTTGCTGGGCAGAAAACACTTGGTAATGTCAAGCAAGCGTATTATCGTGGTTCAGAAGGTGCAATGATAGTCTGTGACATCACACGTAGAGAAACGCTTCTCTCGACAATCGATTGGATTAAGACACTGATGCAAGTAACTGGGGAAATACCTGTAGTTCTTCTTGCAAACAAATGTGATCTCATGGATAAGGCATTATTTGGTGAAAAGGAAATGTCAGAGGTTTCCAAAAAACTGAATGCACCATTCATGATGACCTCAGCTAAAGATGGACGCAATGTTGGTGAAGCTTTCCAGAACATTGCAGAAAGCATGGTTGAGGGAATGACATAGAAGGGGCACTCGCCCGATGGATGACTTCTACGATACTGACATTGGAGTTCAAACCTCAGACATACTGATTCTTCCCAGTTCTTTTCTAGGTACCTTGTGGTCAGAATTACAAAAAGTAGGTAGTGATGACTGTAGAAGAATAATGTTTGCATGTGGCCACACAGTTGGCCAAAGCCTGTCTGTTAATTATGCAGGGATGGATACTGATGACTTAGATATGATACTGAATCAAGCTTGGGCTGAGGCCGGATTAGGACATCTTTTTGTACTTGATAGCAATCCAGATAAGATAATTGTAAAACTTGAAAATCTGCTCGAATTGGCTATAATCGGAGCAGATAATAATTGTGATTTTACCGCTGGATGTTTGTCTGGTGTCCTAGAGGGGCTCTTGCAACAGCCTTATAGCGTGGTCGAAGAAATGGTAGGAGAGGAGACCAGACTCTTCAAGTTTGACAAGAAGTAAAAATGGCAGCAAAGTGGCAGAAGACATTGGATGATTTGCTCTATAACGGAGACCTAGACGGTGCGTACAATTTACTAGATGGCATTCTGAGAGACAACAGTGGGGATGTAGCTGCGAGAGTTGCTTTTGGAAGAGTACAATATGAACTAGGTGACCCAGATAATGCAAGAAATACATTTGAGACTGTCCTTAAGAAAAGTCCCAACAATGGAGAAGCTCTGAAAGGTAGAGCTGAGGTTTGTGAGCTACTTGGTGACTATGAAGAGGCTATTCGTTCCTATCAAATGTCGACGCAGGCAATGCCAAAGGATGTTGAAGCCTGGAAATCATTGGGTATTTTATTAACAAAATTGAAGAAATTCAGTAAGGCTGATAAGTGCTGGAATGCAATATTAAGACTGAATTCTAAGGATGCTGAGGCATGGTATAACAAGGGATACGCAAAGATGCTTATTCAGAAATATGACGATGCTGAAAAATGCCTCAAAAAAGCAATACAATTCAAGGGTGACATGAAAGAGGCTCACAATGATTTAGTGGTGGTTCTTAGAAAGAAGGGAGATAACAAATCCGCTCTGAAAGTATGTGAACATGCGCTCAAGAAACATGATAGCGATGATACACTCCATAGAAACAGAGGAAATATCCTTTATGCAATGGATGAATATGAAAAAGCGCTAGAGGCATTTGAAAAGGCATTGGATCTGAATCCCTACGTTGTTGATACGTGGGTAAACAAAGGAACTGTAATGTGGAAGGCTATGGGAGACAGAGAAGGTGCTCTTGCTGCGTTTGACAAAGCTTTGGAAATAAACCCCAATTTTATGGCCGCGGTAGATTCCCGTATTGCCCTTGAAGCAGAAATAAAAGCTAATCGACCAAGTTTCTTCAAACGACTTTTTGGCGGATAAATATCAAACTAGTTACCATACATATTTAACGGGTTGCCGTATAGCTGTGGTCCTTGGAAAATGACATTGCTTTAGATGAACTAATGGAGCTCTGGCGCTCCTTCTTTCAGGACTCTAGAAATCGTCCTGTAGATAAATTTGGGAAGGATTTTACAGCACCAAAATGTAATGTTTGTGAAGGGACTGGAGAAGAAGGT
>CAYSOH010000154.1:0-2268 GCA_964432625.1 uncultured archaeon | reverse complement strand
CTGAAACCAGAAATATACAATGGTTCGGTTTTGAAAGGAACGGCGCAGACGGCAAACAAACCGGCCGTTGGTGTTCAAGTAAGATTTGGAGCAAGCCAATGGTACGATGCTACTGACACATCTACACAAGGGAATTGGGCCAATTGGCAAATTTCTGTACCTAAAGAGGTTGTAAAAGGAAATCAGACGCTATCTGCCAGACTAGTTTTGGAATCGGGAGATATGTCTGCTGTGAACAGTTTTTCAGTTGTTCTATCAGATGATTTTGGTTCTGCACTGTTAATTCCAGAAGGAGGGATTGATGTTAGTGGAATCATATTTGCTCCTTTCATTATAGTTGCTATGCTGATGACTGCCTACATCTTTAGGCAACCAAGAAGATCGGAAAGCAACGTTGAGGTGGAAGAATCTGGAAGCGATGATATTGTCTGGGATGATGATGTCTTGCCTGATCAGCTTAGTCTTACCACAGACTGGAATTACAGAGCAATCAGTTTATGTGCACTATATACTGCGCAAGGAATACCTTCTGGATTCATTTCGTATACACTAATTGCATATCTCGTTGAACAAGGATATAGTGCCGCTGCAGTCGGAAATATGCTTTTCTGGGTCTATCTGCCCTGGGTCTTCAAATTCCTCTGGGGACCTTTTGTTGATACCTATCATTATTTACCAATGGGCAGGCGCAGGCCTTGGATTCTTAGTTCACAGAGCGGGATGGTAGCCACTGTTGTGATTATTGTATTAGTGCCTGACATAGAAAGTAAAGTCACGTTACTGACTTTGTTATTATTCTTCCATAATTGTTTTGCATCCTTGCAAGATGTTGCTGTGGATGGATTAGCGGTTGACATTCTTAGCCCCGAGGAATTTGGGAAAATCAACGGATTCATGTTTGGTGCAAAACGCCTTGGTACAATGGTAGGTGGTGCTGGTATCGGATATTTGATTGGAAGATATTCTTCACTTGGAATCGCTGGTGGACTGTTTTTGACTGTTCCTATGTTGTTATTGATAATGTGTCTTCCTGCTTTTATCAGAGAAAGGCCTGGGGAGAAATTATTCCCATGGACTGATGGAAAAGCCGTCATTAAGGTAAATGAATCCGAGGCTGAAGTTGCAGAAGTGAAAAAGACTGTCCGGAAAGCTCAGCTGGATTATGATGATGAAGAATTGATGAAAGCAATAGGTGTTGATATTGCACTTTTAGTATTCCTATATTTCTTCTTGAGATTGACTGTAGGAGATGTAAATGCATGGTATCCTCCAATCATAAGTTTGGTTGTAGCTGTTATATGGTATGTAAAATTCTATGGAACAAAACCCAGAGAAGAATGGGACTCAATTGGGATGCAGTTCTTCGATTTAGCGCCTGAACAAAGTGACATTGTCAAGGCCCTTTCTCTAAGGGCGCCTTTGGTTGGTATTCTCCTAGCCGTGTTGACGTACTTCTGGGAATTTCTAATTCCTGTATTGAATGTTCTTTACATTCAACAATTGGGGTGGACCGATACTGAATACGTGCTTGTTACTGGTGGTTCCGCAGTTGTTTCTGCAATTCTAGGAACTCTAATGGGAGGTATTATTGCGGATCGCTATGGTGCGCGGCGCATTGCAAGTTTATTTGCAATTCTGACAGGGCTATCTATCTTTACAATAGCATTAGCTGAACCATTGTGGGAGAATAGAACTGTAATGACTTTGATGCTTGTCATCTATCCCTTCTTTGGGGCTGCGATGGGTATTTCCTTGATATCCTTATTCATGAACGTGACGTGGCCAAGAGTTGGTGCAACACAGTTTACACTATACATGGCTATGCTGAATTTCGGGGCATTGTTTGGTCTCAAAATGGCCGGATACTTCGAAGAGAATTTTACTTACACTACTACTATCATGATAGGGGGGACATGTCAGCTTTTCATCGCCTTTGTTCTGCCATTTATTGATCCTGGGCAAACTCGTAGGGAATTAGGCAACGAATTCTAGCGATAAGCCTTAAGTTGGGGGCTTTCTGGAAGCATGCCTTGGTGACAAGGCAGGTTTGATAGAAATGAGCAATAATATCTATGTTGGGAACTTGCCATGGTCTTACAAAGACGACAGTTTGAAAGAACTCTTTGAAGCACATGGAGAAGTTACGTCCGCAAAAGTAATTGTGGACCGCATGAGCGGCAGAAGCCGTGGATTTGGGTTTGTCGAGATGGCAAGCGGAGAAGAGGCTGGAACAGCTATAGAGGCCCTGAACGGGTACGAAGCAGACGG
>CAYSOH010000153.1:0-2274 GCA_964432625.1 uncultured archaeon | reverse complement strand
GCGTCAATTCCTGCGGCCGTAATCTCTATGGCAGTTCTAAGAAGTTTAGCAAAGGCAAACATCGGAAAAAGAACAAACATTCTCGAGAATAATTGGGTTCAGACTGCTGTCTCTTCAGGCGAGTCTCTTGCAGCAGGTGTAATCTTTACATTACCTGCACTTCTTGTTATGAATCAGACCAGCAATGGTGAAATAGGATGGTCTGAGTTTCCATATTTTAAAACATTGATTATCGCTTTGGTCGGAGGTACAATTGGAGTTTTATTCTCAATAAGTCTCCGAAGAATCTTTATTGTTAAAGAAAAATTACCATATCCGGAAGGTGTGGCCTGTGCAGAGGTATTGGTTGCTGGGGAAAAAGGTGGATCTCAAGTGATGCCCATATTTGCAGGAATTGGATTTGGTGCTCTTTACAAAATCATGTCTTCACTTATGGTAACTGTAGACAACAACTTGAAACAGGTAAGTTTTGGACTCTGGGAACATGGATGGCAAGGATATTATACGATTACAGGAAAATTAGATTATTCTTTAGAATATGCTAAATCAAAGACGACATTCTATCTTGGAGCTGAATTCTCACCCGCACTACTAGGTGTAGGATATATCGTCGGGCCTGCTATTGCCAGCTTTGTATTCTTTGGTGGATTACTCGGAGCCATTGTTATAATGCCAATAGCAAGCACTCTTCTAAATCCAACTGACGCATTCATAGCAGAGATGGCTAATTCAGTTTTTACTGGCCAAGCTCCGACTTACGGAGATTATGCAGACCATATAAGCGGAAGAAGAAGGATGGTTGGAGTGGGTACCATGTTAGTTGGAGGACTGTATACCTTGGTTATAATGCGTGAAGCTTTGATTAAAGGCATTAATGAAATGTTTGAAGCCACAAAACAAACTAACAATAAAACAAGTGGAATAAGAACTGATGAGGATCTGCCTGCAAAATCAATTGCATTGACTAGTGCAGCTATGGCAGTTCCCATGTTCTTTATGGTCTGGCTTGTCTCCGGACTCCTACTACCTGCTATATTGTCGTTAGTCATAATCTTCACGGCTGGATTCCTTTTCGCTGCAGTTGCAGGTTATATGGCAGGTATTGTAGGAAGTAGCAATAATCCACTCTCAGGAGTTACAATCATAGTAGTTATACTCACGGCAACGACCTTCGCCATGGTTAACAGTTTAGTATATGGAGGAGAGAACACAGCTGAGTTACAAGTTGCTGTAATTGGTGTTGCTGCCTTTGTCGCATGCGCCGGAGCCATCTCAGGAGACAATCTTCAGGACTTGAAAACCGGATATCTAGTCGGTGCTACGCCATGGCGCCAGCAAATTGGACAGGTTGTAGGCGTCGCTGCAGGAGCACTTGCAATACCGCTCGTTCTTAACTTATTAGCTAATCAAATCTTGAATGGTGATCTAGAGGCTCCACAAGCCTTTCTAATGGCTAGCATAACGAGTGGAATTCTAGGTGGCGGAATGGATTGGTCTATGGTATTCATGGGGGCTGGAATTGCATTCTGTCTGATAGCACTTAGACATACCGATGAATATGTCTATATCCTAATATTTGCGTACGTTCTTTTTCTGATTGGAGGGTATCTGGAGGAAGCAATACCTGCATTCCTATTTGCAGGAAGCCTACTTGTTGGAGCAACACAATTGTGGATCAGAGATAAAGGAGGATTGAACATTTCCATTATGGCTGTAGCCGTAGGAATGTACCTTAGCCTGAAGATGACTGTCCCTATATTTATTGGAGGAATGTTAAAGATGTACGTCGATAGTAGATTTGATGGACCCTTGAGAAAAGAAAGGCCTGAACTTTTTGATGGCAGAGAAGAAGAACTATCACATCAAAAGGAAAAACTTCACAGTCCAGGAATACTGTTTGCTTCAGGACTAATTGCTGGAGAAGCTATAATGGGAATTGCACTAGCTGCAATGGCAGTGTCTGGAATATATCTAGGAATAGTTGACGAACCATCAATCTACTTGGGTGTTCTGGTTTTTGGAATTGGGGCTGCGATAATGGCTGGATTTAGCCTTAGACCAATGAATGAAAAGAATTTTGGAAAAATGGAAGACTGGGGAGTGGACGAGATTCAAGATGCGGAAATGGTGGATGATACGCCTAAAAAGAAAAACCGAAAAAGAAAAACAAAGAAGTGATTTTGGACGAAGCGGGTGTGGTCTAGTCTGGCATGACTGTGGCTTCCCAAGCCACCAACCCGGGTTCAAATCCCGGCACCCGCACCAATTTAATCC
>CAYSOH010000152.1:0-2280 GCA_964432625.1 uncultured archaeon | reverse complement strand
CCTCCCGATTATCAGTCGGGTGCTCTAACCAGGCTAAGCCACGGGCCCGAGATTTCGTCACCAGAATAGGGGATTTAATAATGCATGTTAGACTTAATAAAATACAAATAAGAAATTGTAATTTCTGACTCACTTTTTTATAGTGCTTCTACAATGGAAAAACTCCGTTGTTTGCCCATGTCCAGAAACGTATTGTTGGAGAAGATTAAGCAAGCCGAAGCAGTCTCATCTGCGGAAGTTGAAAAAGCTGAAAAAGAGCATGTTTCAACTGTTAATCGTATACCTTTAGATCAGGAAGCCGTCATAAAGGAGAAACGCGAAAAGGCGGAGAAAGCTTCTCAGTCTGCTATTGATAAAGCAATGAAAGACATCGAAAAACAAAAAGCAGATATTCTATCTAAAGGCAAAAAAGCTAATTCAAAAATGAATACTGAAGCTAAAGGCAAAGTAGGTAAGGCCGCGGATAAATTTGTTGACAAGTTTCTGGAGAGTCTATCTTAATGCTAAAGTCTGAAGATATGTCTTGGATGACCATTAGTGGTCATAAAAAACAGTTGGATTCTTTATCTAATCTATTAGATAATCATCAGTTAGTTCATCTTGTTGATTATAATAATGAAGATGAAGGTTTCAAAATAGGAACATCCCTTTCATATGGTTCTAATACCTCAGAAATCTTAGTTAAACTAAGGTCCGTCATTAAACTTTTAGAAGTTTCCCCCAATCCACCTGAAAACGTGAAGCTTTCCAGTGATATAGAAAAAGAAATAAGTGAATTAGATTCTATAGCTTCTCAAGCCCATGATTTGAAAGATAAGCAGAGAGATTGTGACAGAGAAATTGAGGATTTAGTAAATTCTCTTGAACAAATAGAAATGTTTAGCGGTTTAGATTTAGATATGAAATATTTATCAGGTTATGATAGTATGAAAGTATTCACAGGTAGCATTTCTACTGAAGCAGACATATCTTCAATTGACTCAAGTTTAGAAATTATAAGGACTGATGAAACTATAATTGTATTTTGTCCTAATGATAAAGTCGACTCTACTGAAAGGTCTCTTCTGGATTTAGGCTTTCGTTCTATAGATGCACCACAAATTGAAGGAGATCCTTCTTCAGTTGAATCCAAGATAAAATCACAATTATCACAATTTCGTAATGAACGTGATTCTATAGATCATGAAATTGAAGCTTTAGCAAAGAGGCATGGAGATTGGTTAGTTTCTTGTGAAGAGCATTATTCAGCGCTTTCTGAGAAATCAAGTCTGCCTTTAAAATTAGCAACTACAGAAAACATGTTTGTATTGGATGGTTGGGTTCCATCTAAATCAGTATCAATTTTACAACAAGAATTACAGAAGTTGGATGTTTATTATGAATTGGATAATGAAACGGAATCCTCGCCACCTATAAAATTGGATAATCCAGGACCAATGAAACCGTTTGAGATGTTTACTAAGCTTTACAGTACACCTAGACATTGGGAATTTGAACCAACCGCTATTATTTTCATTACTTATCCTTTATTCTTTGGTTTAATGGTTGGTGATGCAGGTTATGGACTTGCTTACATCTTATTTGCACAATATTTAATCGGAAAGTTTAGTCATTCAGAGGGAATAGTTGCTTTGGGTAAAATACTCAGAATGGCTGGTGCTTACACATTTTTCTTTGGAACTTTTATTTATGCTGAAGCATTTGGTAAATCGTTTTATGAATTAGGAGAATTGATTGGATATAGTTCTGGTTTATTTGCGTTAACATATGGGCCATCTTTCAATGTTCCACTTATTGAACATTATGATGGTGCGCCATGGCATTTGCCAATACACAAATTCAGTCCTTATGGTGCACAATTGATGCTTTTATCATCAGTTATTATTGGTTTCATTCATATTTCTTTAGGATTAATCCTTGGTTTCATTAATGAAATGAAGCACCATGATCTAAAACATGCACTATATGCAAAAATGTCCTTTCTTTTAATTTTATGGGGTGGAGTAATGGCACTTGTTTCAGTAGTAGGTTTACTACCAGATACGGTTCAAACATTAGGTATTGTGGTTATGCTGACTGGTTTGGGTTTAGCAATTATTGGAGAAGGTATAGTCGGTCTTCTTGAATTTCCAACAGTCTTCTCTAATGTTATTTCTTATGCACGTATTGGTGCAATAGGTTTGAGCGACTATGGCTTAGCATTTACTGTGAATTATATATCACTGAAAATGTTAGTACCTATGGGACCTATAGGAATTATAGCAGCTATTTTTATTATGT
>CAYSOH010000151.1:0-2328 GCA_964432625.1 uncultured archaeon | reverse complement strand
CCTTCCAAACTTGTTTCTGGAACTACACGTAAATCACAAAGTCCTTTCTCATGTAATTCTTTGAAAGTGTCTAGTTCTGGATCATCCTCTGAAATTAGTAATGTGTGATCATACATCTCAATCAAATATTTCTCTAATTCTTTCAAATCTCCAAAACCAACTACCCAACCGTGCTTATCCATTGATTTAGCATCAAAAAAGAAAGTATATTCTCTGGAATATCCATGAACATAGGCACAATGTCCTTCATGTCTCCATTGACGGTGGGCGCATGGTAAATTGCGGTAAGTTTTGGTAGATGTATATCTCTCGCTCATATTTTCTCCTTATGTTTATTTTCTGTGTTGATAGCATCTTCTAACACTTGAGGCCAAGGTTTGACGTAAGTTACAGGATCCACTTTTCCTATTGCATGGAATGCTAGAATCCTTTCGACGTCTGCCCCACTGGTACCACTGCTTCTTCCCTGTTCATCAGGATTATAGCTAGTATTTGTGTTAGAAAATACAGTATCAAAATCAAGTTGTAATTTATTCAGAGATTGTTCGGAATCTCTCAAAATAGTTTCTTTGTCGCCATCAATATATGGCAAGTAAAACGAAACTTTGTCGCTATCCCAGTTACCAACTTGGAATGCGTTCTCTAAAGCTTCGTAGAATTCAGGTCTGCAATCTGGATAAATTGCATGATCTCCAGAATGAACTCCCAATGCTATCTTGACTTCTTGGTCTTCTTTCAAAGCAATAGAAAGTGCATATCCGTAAAGAATTGAAGCGAAAATCGCGTTTCTATTAGGTACAACTGTCTGCTTCATTTGTTCTTCTTCATAATGTCCTTCTGGAATTTCATAATCTTCTGTAGTCAAAGCTGAATGGAAAACCGACATTGCTGATTGTAAATCAACAATCTTGTGTGAAACCTCAATATTGTTATCAGCCAAATATTGAATATTGGCTTTGGCTCGATCTAATTCTATCTTATGCTTCTGTCCGTAGTCATAGGATAGAGTGTGAACGGCGTAATCATTGGCTATAAGGTGCATTAGAAGGCCCGTAGAGTCCATTCCACCCGAGAATGCCATGACTGCCTGTTTGGCCATTAATCGACTCCCATCCACTTGTGTGTCTGTAAAGACAAATTCCAACCTGGGTTTTTCATCACGACATCGAAAGTTTCATGGAAAGTCTTGCCATTTTCTCCGGCATCTTTTGACTCATCATAGCATGGTTGTAAGAATAAATTCGAAAATCCTTGCTTTAATTTATCATACATTGACAAATCTTGTCCAACGTAGACAACTTTCAATTCGTCTCCTTGTTTCTGTTTGATACTAAATTCAGGATACAGCATATCTTTTGGACTTACACAAATCCAGTCTACTACTCCATCTTTGATCTCAATGGTTCCATTTGTTTCAATCGCAATATTGTAACCCTTAGCGTGTAATTCATCTGACAAAGGTTCCAATTTCTGAAGAGCTGGTTCTCCTCCAGTGTAGATAACTCGCTTAGTATCCCACTGACCCAAAATTTCCATTATTTCTGGAATTGTTTTCTTGTCAAATTTACTGAAATCAGTATCACACCATGAACATTGTAGATTACAACCTCCAAATCTAATGAAAATTGAAGGGGTGCCTGTGTGGTACCCTTCGCCTTGGACGGAATTGAAGATTTCTACAATAGGATATTTCATTTTATCAGTTGCATTAATTCAGCTCTAGCTTCGGCTTTATCGAAGAATACTCCGCGCATTGCACTAGTGGTCATGATTGCATGATTTTTCTTTACACCGCGACATCCCATACAGGAATGGCTAGCTTCAATGATTACTGCTGCTCCCAATGGTTTTAGATGATCAATCAAGGCATCTGCGACTTGGGTAGTGATTCTTTCTTGATTCTGTAATCTTTTAGCATATACTTCGACTAATCTTGCTAGTTTGGATATACCTACTATTTTGTCAGTTGGAATGTAAGCAACGTGTGCTTTTCCTGTAAATGCAAGTAAGTGGTGTTCACATGTACTGTAAAATTCTATATCTTTTAGGAGAACTATCCCGTCATATCCTTCACCGTTGAAAGTGGCATCCAATATTTCTTTTGGATTCTTATTGTATCCAGAATATATCTCATCCCAAGATTCTACTACTCTTTTTGGAGTGTTTTTGAGACCCTCGCGGAGCCCGTTCTTTTGATCGGGTTCGATATGCTCCAAGATTCCTTTGACTAGGTTTTGAGCGTCGCTCATTTTTCATCTCCTTTTAGCCGACCATGCCTTTCGTCAATTGCATCTAATTGATCTAATAATCTTCGACAAGCTGTTCTAA
>CAYSOH010000150.1:0-2373 GCA_964432625.1 uncultured archaeon | reverse complement strand
AACCAGCATCTGGTCAAGATGTTTCTAAAGTAGACGTCTTCACAAGTTTTCTTCCGAGAACTTTAGGCATAGTCTCAATGAGCATATCTTGCATTTGTTTAACTGTGATGTCAAAGCCAAATTGAGTTAGGGAAGTGTGCTTACCAACAGGTAATCCGCATCCTTCAACCGATTCAATTCTGCCCGATGGCGTATCTAGATTAATGTCAAATCCATGGCGTGAAACCCATTTACTGAATGCCAGACCAATACTGGCGATTTTGAAATCCTGGAACCAAACACCTTGCATTGCCTCATTTCTTTGTGCCTTAACACCTAGATTATCAAGAGATAAAATAATCCATTCTTCTATAGTGGTAATAACTGTTCGAACTGACTTTTCTTCCCATTTGAATATAGGATATCCAACCAACTGTCCTGGACCGTGCCAAGTAATTCCTCCTCCACGATCAACATTTGATGAAGGAAAACCCTTGGGAGGTTGAAGCCCATCTAGCATGCCTCTTCGGCCTATTGTCACTATTTCGGGGTGCTCAACAAAGATTAATGTGTCTGGTATTTCACCAGTAATTCTTTGCTCTTGTAAATCAAACATTAACTTGTTGACATCAGAATGTTCTGAATTTTCAGCATCGATAAGATCAACAGATATCATTTGGAAATATGGATTGCATGGCCTAAACCAGACAATGCGGATTCTGCAAAGGCTTCGGTAAGAGTTGGGTGTACGTGAATTGTACCTGCAATATCCTCCAATCTAGAACCCATCTCAATTGCATGTGCAAATTCACCTGAAAGCTCAGAAACGTGTGAACCTACGGCATGTATTCCAAGAATTACATGGTCTGATGCACGTGCAGTAATTCTAACAAATCCACCGTCTGAACCTGCATCCATTGCCAATGCACGACCACTAGCTGCAAATGGGAATTTTCCAATAACCGTTTCGATACCCTTTTCTTTTGCTTCATCAGGAGTTATCCCTACCCCAACGATCTCAGGATCTGTGAAACAAACTGCGGCTATTGAAACTGGATCAAAGGCTCTTCGGTGACCTGCGATTATCTCAGCCACCATCTCTCCTTGGGCTGAAGCCTTGTGAGCCAACATTGGTTCACCTACAAGATCACCAATTGCCCAAACATTCTTCATCGATGTGTGGCACTGATCATTCACCTTTACAAATGGTCCTTCCATGTCGACTGCCATCTTCTCCAGACCCCAACCTTCTGTGTTGGGTTTACGGCCAACCGTCACAAGAACCTTGTCAGCCTTAATCTTGTGATCCTTCCCCTTAGAATCTGTATATTCCACTGTAGTTACCTTGCCTCTAGTAGAGACTCCCTTTGCTCGTGCACCTAGATTGATTGTAACCTTATGCTTGCGTAGCCACATCGATATAGGTCGTGTCATTTCAGAATCATAAATTGGTAAAATGCTATCCAGAGCTTCGATGAATATGACCTCTGAACCCAACTTTCGATAGGCAATTCCTAATTCCAAACCAATGTAACCTGCACCAATCACAACCAAACGTTTTGGTAAGTCTGATAATTCAAGCGCCTCTGTTGATGAAATGACATGGTCTCCATATGGCATGAAGGGTAATTCAACTGATTTTGAGCCATTGGCCAGTATAACGTGTTCAGCGTTGATTATCCATTCTTTTTCGCCTCCACTTACTTCGCAGGTTTTTGCATTCCTGAATTTTGCCCATCCAGATATCAACTCAACCTTAGCTGCTTTGAGAAGGGTTTCAACTCCTTTGTTCAATTTGTCAACTATAGATTCTTTCCATGAAACTAATGCCTTCATGTCCAGCTTTGGCTTTCCAGAGACGCTAATTCCCATTTTTCCGGAACCTGTATGTTGTTCGATCTCCTCAAATGCAGTAGCTGCATGAATCACGGCTTTGGAAGGTATACAACCCCGAATGAGACAAGTACCCCCTGCTCTGGAGCCTTCAACAATAACTGTATCCAAACCTAGTTGACCAGCACGTATAGCTGCCACATATCCTCCCGGTCCAGCACCGACTACCAGAACTTTACAATTACGGACTTCAGCCATATTATCTCACATGAAGATTGTTGCAGGATATTCAAGCATTGATTTCAATTCTTGAATCAGAAGTGCACCATCGTAACCGTCCACAATTCTGTGGTCGAAAGACGAAGTTAAATTCATCATCTTACGTACTACTACTTCTCCATCCCTTGCTACTGCCCTATCTCGGGCAGCATGAATACTTACTATGGAAACCTCAGGATGATTGATAATTGGTGTTGCACCCAATCCACCCATAGCTCCCAAACTCGTTATCGTAATAGTAGAACCTGTCAAATCATCAACTGTAGCTGTTTTTTCTCTGGC
>CAYSOH010000149.1:0-2385 GCA_964432625.1 uncultured archaeon | reverse complement strand
GATTCCCAGTCAAATTTAACTTCAGTCATGTGTTAATTTGAAGCCCTCTTGGGGTTGAATATAATAATGACGTTCAATCATTTTAGATAAATAAGATTCAAATCAAGTAGAGTTTTAAGGAAGATTTGCACTCTGTCTGATGCCGGTGCCACTTCCTCCCCGAATTTTTTGTCAAACTTCAGTATAATGTCTCCTACACTGTTTTCACCGTCGCATATTTCCCAGATATATGAAGAGTATTTATCTAACGGACGCCTGACTTCCTCTGGACCTCCGATTCTATTCTGAATCCATTTCTCCATTTTACCGAATTTTTTTGGATATGTAATAACAATTATTTCATTCTCGTAGAACCATTTTACTTCTTCAACATCTGTACGAAAAGGTGTAGAACCTAAAATATCATTTTTATTCATAATTTCTCCATACCTATAATCATTAGAGCGATAGTTGCAGCTCCACTTATGGCAGCATAGCGAACAGTTAGTTTTCGGTCTTCCCAAACGAAGCGTGATATCCAGACTAACCATCCTGTAGATAGTGCCACGATTAGTAAAATTGCAAAGACGATAGTCCACCAATTCACAAATTAGTATTGAAAAGCCTGTAATTAGTGGTAGCCCCGCCAGGATTCGAACCTGGGTCTCGGGATCCAGAGTCCCAAATGATGGACCACTACACTACGGGGCTAACTTGTCTTCAGCCCAATTAGGTGCATAAAAAATCGACGCTAAAGTTTGCTCTTATACATTCTCGTAAAAATCGTCTTCATCATCCTCGAAAGAGAAATCTGCAGTCTCATCTTTTTCGGTAAATTCCAATTTCTCAGGAAAATGTCTCAGAATAACAACATCATCCAAGTTTTGTACCCATCTATATGGAACAATTATGTTTGCTCCACCTTTCACCAATTTCGGTGTCGTTCCAGTTATCAGAAGTGCAGAGATAATGCGTTGAGTAGTGTCCATTAAAACATCATGAACAGTACCTAGTCTTGTCCCATTACGAGTGTATACAGTCAATCCAGGCAGTCTCGATGCTTCATGCAGGGAAGTTTTGGTCACAAACCGTTATTGGTTTAGCTTATAATTATTTTGCTTGGTCAACTAAGAACTTTGTAATAGACTATAAATAGAGGCCAAAAGTGAAGCGAATGCATGGGTAGAGTCAGGCCGACTTATATCAAACGCGTAGCAATCGAATTGGTTAGGAGTCATCCTGACAAATTTACAGAGGATTTTGATCACAATAAGGTAGTTGTTGCTGAGCTGACAGATGTTGGCAGTATAACAATGCGAAATAGAATTGCTGGTTATGTTACCCGCTTCCGAGAACAGGAACAAAATTGAGCCATTACGATGTAGTAGTAGAGGGCGCAGGTCCAGCTGGTGCTACGGCAGCTTATTATTTGGCAAAACAAGGAAAGAAAGTAGCACTGGTAGATAGAGCCAAGTTTCCACGAGAGAAAGCTTGTGGCGGTGGCCTTTGTGTACACATAGAGGAATTTGATCATATAATCTCGAATTGGGACGATTTTCTTGAATCAAAATGTTTACGAGGAATAGTCTATGGTCCGGACTACACTCCAGTAGATTACGTAAGTGAAAAACCTTTTTTCTATAATATTCGGAGATTAAAATTTGATAATACTTTAGTTCAGTATGCGGTTGCAGAAGGTGCAACTCTTATGGATGGCATAGCTGTTAAGGATTTCGAAGTTCATGATGATAGAGTTGTCACTAAACTAAGGAATGGAGATGAATTGACTAGTGATGTGATTATTGGCGCAGGCGGTTCATTTGATATGGTTTCAAGAAGAATTCGAGACATAGAGGATATGCCTATGAAATGGCGAGATCAGGATATTGCTACAGCACTATATTTTGAAGTTGATGTGGGTCGTGAATTCATGGACCGAGTTTATGGTAAGGAACGAATATCAATGGCACACATAAAATATCAGAATCTTGACGGTTACGGCTGGTCCTTTTCGAAGAACACAGTTCTCAATGTAGGTATTGGATGCCCTAGATCAGTTATTAAGGATATAAAGAAAGAGAACCCAGATTGGGATGAGAGACAATATCTTCTGGACTATGTAGAAACATTGAAGGAGCAAGGTTGGTTCCCTAAGGATTTGACGATTAACAGAAAAATGATTGCAGGATCTAATATTCCCGTAGGAATGGGAATGAAGTGTACCGTAGGAGATAGAATGCTGGTTGTTGGAGATGCAGGTGGTTTCGTATCACCACTTTCTGGTGAAGGTCTGTATTATGCACTTGATTCAGGCAGAATAGCAGCAGAATCACTAGATGAATTGTTCAAGACTGGTAAATTTGACAAAGACTCTATGATGCTTTACCACAATGGATGGAGCGATAA
>CAYSOH010000148.1:0-2402 GCA_964432625.1 uncultured archaeon | reverse complement strand
CCTCCTTTACGTGCTCTTTCTGCAGCCCAACTTGTAACTGAATAAAGAGCCAAGAAGTCATTACCATCAACACGAATACTAGGTATATCATAAGCAATACCGCGAGCTGCAAAAGTAGCTCCACCACTAGATATATTCTTATGAGTGGAAATCGCCCATTGATTATTAACGACATTGAGTAAAACTGGAGCTTTGTAAACTGCAGCGAAATTTATCGCATGATGGAAATCACCCTCGGCTGCAGTTCCATCCCCCATCCAGGATATCGAAACATTGTCTTCCCCTTTGTAGGCTGATGCCATTGCACAACCCACAGCTTGGGGAAATTGAGTTCCCACAGGACTTGAAATAGATACAAAATTACCTTCTTTCCAAGAATAATGAACCGGCATCTGTCTGCCCTTGACATTGTCCTTGGAATTGGTTATACAATGACATATCATATCTACTATGTCCCTCCCTCTTACGAATTGGAGTCCCGGTTGTCTATAGGATGGGAAGAGAATGTCATCTGGACGTAAGGCCATACCTTGTGAGATTGCAACTGCCTCCTCACCTAAGGATTTCATATAAAATGACAATTTACCCTGACGATGCATAGTCTGCATTCGTTTATCAAATATTCTCAAAAGTGTCATGTGCTTCAATCCCTCTTTGAGAATTGATGAATCTAATTTAGGATCCCAAGGGCCAATCGCTTTGTGTTTGTCATCAAGAACTCGTACTAGGCTGAAAGCCAAATCACGAATCTCTGATGGCTCAACCATAATTTTTGGTTTCATTGCATCACCTGCCTTAGGTAATTTCAAATGACTGAAATCGGGTTTCTCCCCAGGTCGGAAAGGTGCATCTGGAACATACAATGTTTTCTTCTTACTCATGCAACTACCTTCAAACCTGAATCTATTGCCTGGCCATTTGCTGCTGCAACCAGAGATTCAGCCCGATAAGAAGAGCGAACCATAGGTCCTGAGGCAATGGCCTTGAATCCCATTTCCTTAGCAGTATTTGCCAATTTATCGAAACTTGAAGGATCTGGGAAAGAAACTACTGGATGATATCCTGGCCCAGGTGCCAAATATTGACCTAAGGTCAAAAGATCGACCTTGGCATCAATTAACTCCTGAAATGCGCTAGTGATATCTTCTTCAGTCTCGCCCAAACCAAGCATAATGCTTGATTTAGTCATAATGTCTGGTCTTACTTCCTTAGCCTTTTTCAGAATCATTATGCTTTGGTCAAATGTAGCCCTAGGATCTCTAACACGGGGAGTCAATCTTCTGACTGTTTCTACATTATGTGCAAAAACCTGCAGAGGTGAATTTGCCAAGAGTGATTCTAATGCCTTAGTGTTTCCACTCAAATCACTGCAAAGAAGTTCCAAACCGACATGAGGTAATCGTTGATTTACAATATCTATACATTTACCATAATGTGACGCTCCACCATCTTCCATATCATCACGATTGACAACTGTTATGACTGCATATGTAAGGCCCATTGATTCTATGGCATCCGCCAGATTCTCAGGTTCATTGACATCAGGGGGTGGTGGATTACGGATTGTGTCAACTGCACAGAAACGACAGCCACGAGTACAAGCCTTTCCTGCAATCATAAAAGTAGCAGTTCCACGGCCCCAACAATCATGTATATTGGGGCAATGTGCTTCCTCACAAACTGTGTGTAATTGATTGCCCTTTACAGAGGAGGTAGTAGACTTGTAGCGCTCCATATCTTCACCTGACGGTAACGTTACTCTGAACCATTCTGGCAAGCGAGTAGGTTTATCGTTTGCGAGCACCTATTTTTCAGATTGAGAGCTCCTATTAATGTTATCTATTGAGAAATTATAATTTGACCTATCATTAGGGGTATGCCCCTGTGATGTAATATGTGGCTGAGCGAAAGCGTTGAAGAGCCCTATGAGTGCTGAGGGGCAATTGTATTTTAATCGGCATAAGGTGTAAATAACAAGATATCAGACCAGATTTATGTCAGCTGAAAATCACAAAGCTTATGCTATCAAACAGAAAGAGATAGACTACAACGAGAGAGATCTGTTAATGGTGCAAGCACAACTAATAAATCGTAATTCGGAGGGACATGTATTGGTCGAAAAAGTATCCAAGGATGCAGGTACGTATTCTGCTGGAAAATATTACATTCCTGGAGTAGCGATGAAATTTGGTGAACATCCCGAAGAGGCAGGTCATCGTGTTCTTACAGAAGAATTAGAAATTAGTGATAGAGAAATTAATCTAGTAGGTACACAGTCTCACTGGAATGATGAGAAAAATCATTGGTATCTTTTATATCTTTTTGAAACAGTTGAACCTATAAGTCAAGAAGAAATGGACAATCCTTGTGAAGGAATTGATGAATTACTTTACTTGAATTTG
>CAYSOH010000147.1:0-2417 GCA_964432625.1 uncultured archaeon | reverse complement strand
TCGTTAGGGTTTGTGTCATCAGTTTCAATTTCAGTACCATCCCTTATTCCTCCATTATCGGAGTCTGAATCAAGAGGATCTGTAGCACCATGTCCATGAGATGTGTTGTTTCTGTCCAGTCCGGCAGTTTCTTGTCCATCCAATAAGCGATCTCCATCAGAGTCATCGTCCATTGGATCAGTACCTGTCAAAGTTATCTCAAGCCAATCATTTATTCCATCACTATCCGAATCACTACTGGTGGGTTCGGTACAATCAGAACCTGTGTTATTTTGACCATAAACGCAATTGTTTACTTCAACATAATCGCTCAGACTATCCCCGTCAGTATCTGAGTTCGTAAGATTAGTTCCTAGATCTACTTCCTCACCATCCTCTAAACCATCATCGTCAGTATCTGCACTCATAGGGTTTGAAAAGTAAATACTAATCTCGCGCCCGTCAAATAAACCATCGTTTTCAGAATCATCATCCATTGGATCTGTGCACACATCATTATCTTCACCGTACACGCAATGAAAAATTTCATCATAGTCACTTAACCAATCATCATCTGAATCAGCATCCTCTGGATTAGTGCATTCATCGTTATCTTCGCCATAAATACAATTAGTTGTTTCTACTCCATCATCTACTCCGTCATTATCAGTATCAGTATCCATTGGATTAGAAGTATAATCTTGCAGATTCATACCATAAACTTCATGCCCATCGCCTATTGTATCGCCATCGGAGTCGAATATGTTTGGATTTGTGCATAGCCAACCATTTTCCCCATAAATGCAATTGCTAATTTCCACGCCGTCACTTATCCAGTCATCATCAGTATCACTATCCATTGGATCTGTGAAGCTTCCTTCAATTTCATCTCCATCAGCTATCGCATCACCATCAGAGTCAGCAATTGACGGATTCGTACATTGATCACTGCCTTCACCATATATGCAATTGTTAACTTCAGTAGAATCACTTAGACCATCATCATCAGTGTCCGTGTTTTTTGGATCAGTAGTCAAATTATTAACTTCATCACCATCTTCTAAACCGTCGTTATCTGAATCATCATCAATTAGGCTGGTACACTCGTCCTCATCCTCACCATAAATGCAGTTAGTTGCTTCGACTCCGTCCTCGATTCCATCATAGTCAGAGTCTTTTTTATTTGGATCACTTGTCCAATTGTTCGCTTCATCTCCGTCTTTCAGGCCGTCTCCATCACTATCTGGATTGTTTGGGTCAGTGAAATAGATGCCTTCTTCCTCTCCATTTGTCAAACCATCATTGTCATCATCGAAGGCAGATAAATCGTCATCACTTCCATCATTAGGATCTGTATCATCAATAAGAACTTCTAATCCATCCTTTTGACCTCCGTTATCTGTATCGGAATTCAGTGGATCTGTAGGGCCCCAAGTGTTGTTGCTAATTTCAATCCAATCCTCCAGTCCATCATTATCAGAGTCATCATTTGTTGGATCTGTACATTCATCGTTATCTTCACCATATATGCAATCATTAATCTCTGTAAAGTCATCAATTCCATCGCTATCAGAGTCCCAAAGAAGCGGATCTGTGCACTGCTCTCCATCTGCACCATATGTACAATCAAATAATTCTACTCCATCCTCTAATTCATCATCATCAGTGTCACTATCCATTGGATCGGTTTCACGCGTGTTAATTTCTTCACCATCATCGACTCCATCAAAATCCGAGTCATCATTTGTTGGATCTGTGCATGATTTTCCATCCTCACCGTATCCACAATCTTCTACTTCATCACCATCATTTATTCCATCTGAATCAGTGTCTTTTACGTTTGGATTAGTACCGTATCCTAAAACTTCTTCACCATCTTCTAATCCGTCATCATCAGTGTCTGGATTTGTTGCATTTGTAGGTCCCCAAGTTGTATTGTAAACCTCCTCACCATCTGTTAAATCATCGTCATCGGAGTCCGTGTTCAATGGATCTGTATTTCGAAGTATTTCATCTCCATCATTTAGCCCGTCATCGTCAGTATCATTGTCTTGTGAATCCGTTTCACCAAGCCAGGGTTCGAAAATATCATTTCCATTCGTATCTTCTTCTCCATTTGTTATTCCATCTCCGTCATCATCCCTTTCTGAAGGTTGAATATCATCAGTTTTATTTAGCGGATTAGTAAAGTCTCCAAAAATTTCTACGACATCGTTTGCCCCTCCTCCATCTGTATCACTTAGGAGCGGATCTGTGCATTCATCATTATTCTCGCCATAAATACAATTATTAATTTCATCATAGTCGCTTATCTGATCTCCGTCAGTATCGATGAGCACTGGATCAGTACATTCAGCTCCAGTTTCACCATATATGCAATTAGAAATTTCCTCGTAGTCATCTATTCCATCAAGATCAGTATCACCCATCGTAGAGTT
>CAYSOH010000146.1:0-2421 GCA_964432625.1 uncultured archaeon | reverse complement strand
ATCTTGATTTAGATCCACAAATCCTTGCTGGCTAGAGTGTGCTAGTTCCTCAGCCGTCCCGTCTTTCACCCGCAAAGCACCAGGTGCACTCATCATTAACTGTCCACTAAATTCCATTCTATCTATTTCTGCATCAATAACTACAATTGAATTATTTCTGTATTCATCCCAGTATTTTGAATCATAAAGTCTGGCAGGTTTACATTTAGGATCAGAATTTCCATACCCCAGCGCCTCAGTCACCCCTCCCACTAGTGTGCTACTTTTGGTTACTCCACAACCCTCTTGCACAATATTTGTCCACCACTGTACTCCGACATCCAAGCTCCCCATTTCTCCATAGAATGCGGAGTTTCCATATCCGGAATCATCCGCAATGACAACTTTTCCCCCAGCCTTAACAAAACTGTGAATGGCATTTGAGTCATACTCATTGTAGATTCTTTCAACGCCTATTATTACCAATATGGTTTCATTAGTATTTATTGTTGGATTGGTTGAGTTTTTTTCGACTTCTGCTATTTTGTTTAGGATTGCAGGTCTAGATACAATGGTCTTAATTTCATGTTCACCATCACCATCTTTGTCGAGGTCATTTGCAAATTGTGAAATATCGTTCCAGTCATCATCATATGCAGATAATTGGGATGGATTCTTTGCATTATTTATTAAAACTGGATAAACAACGGTGATCATCATAACTACTATAAAAAGCGCGAAAAACTTTGATCCATATTGTTTCCAGAACAGTTTTCTCATTTTTTATTTCCTCATCCCAAATATGTTTGTAAATCTTGAAACCTTTCCGCTTTTCAGCCCCTGATTCAAATCCATTTCTATCTGATATAGATTATTAATTGCTTCAACACACCAGATATTGTATGATCCATCAATCATTTCCATTCCAAATTCGTCAACTACCTTTGGTTTAATTCCACTATATCTGGCAATTTCGAATAATGAAGTCAGAAGTTTGACAGTGTGCGCAGGTATAGGAAGTGCACTACTCATAACATCTGTAAACTCCCTCACCGTTTGCGTTCTAGTTTTTATGAATCCATACCTTCTCAGGATATTCAATAATTGGTGATATGACTTGATAATTATCTGTCTATAATCTTCATCCTTATTCAGCTCTTTTTGCATCTGCTTGATTAGATTTCGTACTTCATATTTGTGCCTCTGCGTCCAGTAAAGATAATATCCTGTTACAATCAAAGCTGCAGGGATTCCAATAAACAAGGGAATATATTTTTCCATATCAAATGGTTCTATGGCATCTGGAGATTTGGTTATGGTGATGGCTACATCAGTGCTTGTGAATTCAGCTTCTTGTGGCGTGTCGTAAAACGCATCTAGCTCCCCTCCACCAAAAGAAGCAGCGATAGTTACACTTGCCGCATCTTTAGGGAAAACAAAGCTAAAATCATCAAAACCATCTATATCTGTGCGTAGTTCATACGTTTCCGTCCCGTTCATTTGTAGCCCTTTATCATAGTATTTTGTAATTACTACTGAAACATTTGTTGAGGGTAGGCCTTGACATGTGTGCGGAGCAGTGATACACGAAGTACCTTTGGTTTTTCCATCATCCTCTACTAAGCGTAGAGTAACATTGACTCTGTCACCTGGGAAGACATTTTCGGGTTCAAATTCAAAATCTATACTGCTTGGTACAAGGATTTCATGATCACTCTTGTAAGATGTACCATAAATAAATTCAGTACCATTGTAACCTAATGTCATTGGGTGATTGTTTCTATACTTCTCAGGTACGATTCCTGTAGATAGAAACATGGTATCGTTGTTGAATAAGGTTGTCAAACTTTGACTCCCTATAGAAGCAGTTATATCTCCTTCAATACGATTTCCTAGGTCATCAATTAGAATTCCAGCAACTTCAATTTCACCACCTCTAACAAGTTCTCCACCAAACCAGTCACCAATGACATCGATCATCTGGAATGAACTTGAGCCATAAACTCCAAAGGAGGTGTTTGTTTCTGCGCTTAGATACCATAGGGTTTCATTGAACATAATCGTTAGATTATCAATTCCTAGGTTGTAATTCGATACTAGTCTATGATTCATACTGAAAGTGCCATTCTCATCACTTTGAATGTAATGCTCAACTCCAGCAATATTTATTTGAATAGTTTCAAAGGCTACTGGGAATCCGGTTTCATCAATTATGTTACCTTGTATCGTTACGTTTTCTCCACGGTGTGCATTTCCAGCGCTAACAGTTATGCTTACACCTGTTTGCGGTATTATTGTAAGTTCGTTAGTCATTTCAGCTACTTGCGTTCCTTCTACTATAGAAATCACAATCCCGAAGGACTCGGTTTGTCCCTCGTCTACGAACGTTATAAATTCGAATCTCCCGTTTTCGTCAGTTACCAATGGTGGGAAAAATCCGTC
>CAYSOH010000145.1:0-2434 GCA_964432625.1 uncultured archaeon | reverse complement strand
TCTATCCATTTCATTAAATCTTTTCTTGCTTTGTCCAATTTATCCCAATTTTTCCAACGGCCTAAATGTATCCCAAAAACCCCTCTATTGCTAGTCATCATCTTTAAAGGATCAAACTTAGGAAAGGTCATCCAAGACTTGAAACGCTTCCAATGACTTTTACTTTTGCCTGGTGCCATATCTGATATTCCGAATGAACAAACACGTCCTCCAGATCCTAAGCAACGGTAAGATTGCATTAGATGTTCACCCCCAATGGGATCCAGAACCAAATCAACTCCCTTACCTTCGGTCCATTCCATTATTCCTGCTAAAAAATTATCTCGATCTACCGGTAAAACACCCTTTTCTTGAATAAATTCATGTTTAGTTGGTGAGCAAGTACCAAATATTGTCTTGGCTCCTGCAATTTTCGCTAATTCAATTGAAGCTAGACCCACACCGCCAGCCACACCATGAATCAAAATGGATTCATTCTTCTGCAAAGCCCCTGGATGTATAATCATCAAATACGATGTAAGATAAACTGCAGGAAATGCTGCTGCAATGTCAAAACTTATCTCCTCAGGAATTTTGAAAACTCCATCGGTTTTTGCTATAGTGTGCGTGGCATAACCTCCCTTAGTACCTGAACCAACTACCCTATCTCCCACCTCAAAGCCTTCTACATCTGGCCCTAACTCATGTATTGTTCCTGAAACTTCCATTCCTGGAGTAAAAGGAGGCTTAGGCGCTCCTGGGTAAAGACCCATCCGTGACAGAATATCTGCAAAATTGATTCCAGCTCTCGATACTCTAATACAAACTTCACCAGGCTCCGGAGAAGGAGTTGGAAGGTCTTGAAGTTCCATATTGTCTGGCCCTCCATGCTTTGTGACTACTACTGCTTTCATTATTCCTCGTAGTAATAGTCCAAGCCAAGATGAGTTATCAGTGTTTCACCCATCAAATGTCGAAGAGTATTCTCTAGTTTAACCTTTTGAGCAAAAAGATCATGAATTGGGTAAAGATCTGGATTGCACATAGGGGACTTGAAATAAAATGAAAGCCATTCTTGAATACCGTGCATTCCAGCTCGTCCAGCTAAATCAAGGAAAAGAGCTAAGTCAAGAACAATAGGGGCTGCCAGAATAGAATCCCTACACAGAAAATCAACCTTAATTTGCATGGGATAACCCAACCAGCCTTTGATATCTATATTATCCCAACCTTCCTTGTTATCTCCTCTAGGTGGGTAGTAGTTTATCCTTACCTTGTGGTACAAATCTCCGTATAATTCTGGATATTTCTCAGGTTCCAATATTTGCTCGAGAACTCCAAGTTTAGAAACTTCCTTGGTCTTAAAAGAGTCAGGGTCATCTAAAACCTCACCATCTCTATTACCAAGAATATTTGTTGAAAACCAACCATCTATACCTATTCTCCGAGCTTTGAAACCGGGTGCTAGAATCGTTTTCATAAGGGTCTGACCAGTCTTGAAATCCTTTCCGGAGATTGGTACTTTCTTTTCAGTGGCCAGTGAATACATTGCATTGAAGTCTACAGACAGATTGGGTGCACCATTCGCGTAAGGAACGCCTTCCACCATAGCTGCATAAGCATAGAGAACCGAAGGAGCAATAGATTGATCATTAGAATCTAATGCCTTTTCAAATGAAGAAAGTTCATCATAAACTGATCCTTCTGGTTTCTGATACACTTCCGTACTACCACACCATATCATTACCACACGGGAAATATCGTTCTCTTTTTTGAAATCCCTAATATCTTGCCTTAGCGCTTCTATACGTTCTCGATGTCCTTTTACTGATTTGACATGTTTGCCATCTAATTTCTTGACAAACTTTTTGTCGAAAACGGCCTTCATCGGCTTTATAGAAGACAATTCTGGTTTTATTTTATTCAAAAGATTAACATCAATGACTCCTGCTTTTACGGCAGCCTCATAACAATTATCCTCAAAAATATCCCATCCTCCAAATACTATATCATTTAGATTAGCTAAAGGAACAAAATCCTTGATGTTTACTTCCCGATTCTCATTTCTTTTACCCAAACGCAATGAACCCATCTGAGTTAACGAACCTATTGGTTCGGATAATCCTTTTCTGATGGCTATTGTTCCAGCAATAAAAGTTGTACTTACGGCCCCAAGACCTGGCATCAGAACTCCCAATTTCCCGGACGGGCTCTGTATTTCTGCTGGACTATCAATTACAGCCATGAGGCTCAATCAACTAGGGTATTGTATTAAGAAGTTTAGTTATTTATACAATACAGAAAGGCAAGTAAGTGAACCATCTGCTGCTCTGAATTGTGACATTTCCATGGGATGTAAATTCAGGCCTTTATCTTCTAATAATTTAGATGTTTGTGGATAGCCTGCTGCAACCAGAACTTCCGACCCGAATGCCATGACGTTAGCTGCATAGGC
>CAYSOH010000144.1:0-2470 GCA_964432625.1 uncultured archaeon | reverse complement strand
GCTCCATAATTGGTTGTGGATAAAGCAGCAGCAGCATTGGCATATTCAGCAGCGGCAAATGGATCATCATTTCTCAGCCATTCCGACAAGAACGCTCCGTTAAAAGTATCCCCTGCTCCAGTTGCATCAATGGCCTGAACGGTGTGTCCAGGAATGTGAAGTTTTTCTTTTCCATTGGAAACCAGAACTCCAAGAGATCCTTGTTTCAAAACCACCAATTTTGCTCCGAGTTCCAAATAATATTCTGTAATTGCATCCGGATCTCTGAGGCCTGTTAATGAGGTAACATCATCTAAACTAGGTAGAAGCACTTCACACAGAGGGACAGTTCTGTTAATAACATCTCTGGCACATTCAAGCGACCAAAGTTTCAGACGCAAATTTGTATCATAAGAAACTTTTACCCCGTGTTTTCGAGCCTGATGAATAGCTGCAAATGAAGTTTTACAAGACGATTCACTGATTGCCTGAGTGATTGCTGATAAATGTAAGATACGAGTTTGCACCAAATCGTCTTTAGGCAAATCCAAAGGAGTCATTTGACAAGCTGCTGATCCACTTCGGTAATAGTTAAAGTGATGGCCATCAGTATCATGGGTAACAAAATAAATTCCTGTAGGGGCTTCTGGATGTATGGAGACATGAGAGTAATCCACGCTTTCACGCTTCCACAATTCCAGCAATTCCCGACCGAACTGATCTTTACCAACTTTGCTCAGAAATCCGGCAGACATTCCTTGACGAGCAACTGAAATGGCGGTGTTAGAGGTGTCTCCGCCAAATCCGGAACTAAATGTTTTTTTAGCGCCATCCTGAATTTGATTAAATTCCAGTAATGCCTCACCCAAACAAAGCACATCCCATTTCATTTACTCTCCTTAAAAGAACATACATTGGCCTGTTGAAGAACTTTTTCTCCAAGTTTAATGATTTTTTCACGCTGCCCTTCCCGGATCATTGCTTCATTAACTAATTCACTTCCAATACCCACAAAAGTGGCTCCAGATTCTAGGTATAACGCGATTTCATTAGACTTCACTCCTCCGGTAGGAACTAATGGAACTCCCGGAAAAATGGACACTAGTGCTTTCAAATAATCCACACCACCCATTTGTTTGACCGGAAAAATCTTTACCGCATCTGCATTGGCTTCAATAGCTGTGTGGATCTCAGTTGGAGTCAAAGCCCCAAGAAAACAAAGCGCACCCCGCTGATGAGAAATTTCTGTTAGTTCAGTAACCACGAAGGGGGAGACGAGATATTTTGCTCCGGCATCGAGACAAAGATTTGCCTGGTTTTCAGATGTAACAGTCCCAGCACCAATCAAAATATCTTCCCTTGAGGAGTATTGAGTAATTAAATCGATTGCTCCCGGAATCGTCATAGTAATTTCAAAAGTTCGCAAGCCTACTGCGCTCAACCACTCAATAGCAGTTTCCGCAAGTTCAGGAGTACTGGTACGAACCACCGGAATCACTCGAATTTGCCGGAGTTGTTTCAAAACAGAATTCAATGCCATTTGCCCAAATTTAACTCTTACAGTTCTGATTCAGATTCATCAAATTTATAGCATCAATTTGTGGATTTTACAATAAATGGAGGTTTACTGTTGCTAAGGTATTCCAGTCTATTCTTTCATTTCTTACGATTTTTGTTGGTATCATGGAGGGAGGTGGTTTTGGAGAGAAAACTAAAGGAACTGGTAGTGGCACATGATTATTTGATTTAATATATAATTAATCATAATACAAATCTGCCTTATTACTAATTTTAGCATTCAATTATCATTCTATAATATAATATATTTATGGATAATTTGGTGGCGAAATTTAGATTCCAGCCATCTCCACCATCTCACCTTTTATAACTGTGTTAGCTGAGTGAAAAATATGTCTTCAACAATTCATTTCTTTCATGCCAATGGTTTCCCTATTGAAACCTACAACGAATTAATCAAAAACCTTGAAGGTCAAGTTTTCCCTCCCATAAGAATACTAGGTGAGGGTATTCAAACTGTTGATGAAGGTTATGAGAATTTTGTCGATGAAGTCATTGAACATGCTTCTAAGACTAAAGGTGAAGGCGTAGCTATTGGTCATTCCTTTGGAGCCACACTTTCTTTACTTGCAGAAGCAAGACAACCAGGACTCTTTAAAACAGTCATACTTTTAGATCCTCCTTTGTTCAGTAGGACAAAGATGATCATATTCAGTATCTTGAGAAGACTGGGATTGGGGTATATGGTTACTCCTGCTAAGAAGTCGATGAAAAGAAAGGAGTCTTTCAAGTCACGTGAAGAAGCAATGGAATACTTTTCTTCTAAGGTTCTTTTCAGAGATGTCCCTCAGTCAACCATTGAACTATATGTAGAGTATGGTCTAGAAGAGATTGGAGGAGAGTATCGACTGGTGATTTCTAGAGAAAGAGAGACTGAAATCTATATCAACTTACCTACCAGTCTCCCTAATGA
>CAYSOH010000143.1:0-2475 GCA_964432625.1 uncultured archaeon | reverse complement strand
GTATGGCTCCACAATGCTTTACTGCCATCCTTTCCCTTTGTAGGTAAATCCTGAACATGACCAACAGAGGCCCTTACCAATACATTCTTACCTAAATATTTCTGAATTGTTTTGGCTTTTGCACCAGATTCAACAACCACTAAATCCATTGTAGGGCTGCTTGAAAGGTAGATTAAATATCTTTTTCCAGACTACAAAAATTACGGGGGACTATAGTCCCCCGGATTTGGAATTGAAAAATAAGTACGAATTTAGAAAGTACCCGGTCCACATCTCAAACGTTAAAAACTGAACGATTATGGAAATCAAATGGTTTTACAAAAACTGGAACAGGAAAATGTCAAAATTGCGTTAGTAGGTGCATCTAACGACAAAAGTAAATTCGGAAACCGGATATATCGAGACTTGAGATCCAAAGGTTACAATGTAGTTCCAATAAATCCTAAAGATGAAAATATAGAGGGTGATAAAGCCTACACATCAATCCAAATGATGGAAGAATTACCAGATATAGTGAATTTGGTTGTTCCTCCACCAATCGCTATGAAAGTAGCTCAGAACGCTGTTGAACTAGGTGTAGAATATCTATGGTTCCAACCCGGTTCTGAAAGTGATGAATTGGAAAATTGGCTGAAAGATACTGATGGAATAAAGTATCTGATTAACGCATGCATTATGGTCGAGACTAGATAATTAAGAAATTGAATTTCTTATATTCTCAAGGGCATCGTCTAATTTCTCTTTGGGACAGGCACCTTGCGCATATGATGGCTTGCCACCACCGCTTCCCCCTAATGAAGCTAAAGCAGCCTTTAGGATATTATCACAGTCTAGTTCTACTGAATCTGATTTTGCCAAAATAACAGTCCCTTTATCTTCTCCTGAGAAGCCCATTGCTGCAACATTATTACCTTGTGAAGTTAGTGCACGTACCACTTTCTGGGCCTCAGCAAATTCAAGGTCACCCATATTCTTTGAATAGAAAGTGATGTTGCCAATACTCTCAGGTTTCAAGTCAGAGGATTTCATTGATGCTAATTCCTTCTCAAGTGATGAAACTCGGGTTCGTAGTTCCTTCCATTCTTTAACAAACTTCTGCGCCGCAGCTGGTGCCTGTTCCACCGGAACGCCTAACTCTTCAGCTGTTTTTTCCAGTAGAGCTCTCTCTTCTTGCGCTGCCTTGACTGCAGCCGGGCCTGCTGAGAATTCTATTCGCTCCACGCCATCCTGTATTCGCTCTGTCCTCAAAACCTTGACGGCCTCCAAATTTGACGTTTTTGCAACATGTGTTCCAGCACACGCCTGAACGTCAACACCAGGAATTTCAACGACGCGAACATCACGGTATTTTGGAGCTCCTCCCTGATAAAGTATATTTCCATACAATCTATCTGCATCCTCTCTACTATGGAATTCTGTTCGTATTGGATGGTCATCAGAAATCATCTGGTTTACAGCTACTTCTAAATCCTCAATCACGTCAAGTGTAATTCTTCTGTGATGGGTAATATCCAACCTTGCGCGATCTACATGCTTGGATGCGCCAGCTTGCCAAACATGTGAGCCTAGGATCTGCCTAGCTGCTGCCCCTACCAAATGGGTAGCTGTGTGATGACGACTGAGCCCTGTACGGCGATCATCATCAATAATTCCTGAAACCATAGTCCCAATTGGTGGAGTTTCACCGTCTAAATGATGAACTACTACATCTCCCACTTTTTGTACATCTATCACTTGGCTTTGTTTGCCATCCCAATTAATGACACCAGTATCGCACAGTTGCCCTCCTCCCTCTGGATAAAATAGTGTGCTTTTTAGAGATATTTTGCCTTTGCTGGAAAAAACAACTTCAGATGAAAATGATCTTTTTTCCATGTCCTTGTAGAAGTCTAAATCAGTGGAAGTTGCCTCTATAGATTCTACCTTAGTTTTATCATCCTTTGTTTCTCCCTGATGGCGTTCAGCGACCATAGCAAGGAAACCATCTGGGACATCTATAGCATGTCCTTGTTCACTTGCAAAATCACTCACGACCGAGGGTGGCAAACCTTGTGAATCATACATTTCTAGAAGCTTATCCTTATCTATTCCTCCTGAAGAGATGGCTCTTTGTACTGCTCGACGACCTCGTTCAAGTGTTTGGTCAAAACGCTCCTGCTCAAGTTTTACCATGTCCAAAATGTGCGATTTGTTGGCCTTTAATTCAGGATAAGTGCTTGAGAAATTATCGATATGATGTGAGACCATATCTGGGAGAGAACTTGGGGAACCAAGATCTCTAAGAAGCAAAGATGTTCTCCTAAGAACCATACGTGCAAGGTAACCTGCTTTGACATTACTTGGGACTATTCCATCTCCAAACATGAAGGCAAGAGCTCTCGAATGATCTACAACTGCGAACAACTTCTCCAATGGTTCAATCGCTGCAGTGAACTCTGAAAGCGTCAATGAATGGCCAAGCTCTGTAAGTCTATC
>CAYSOH010000142.1:0-2517 GCA_964432625.1 uncultured archaeon | reverse complement strand
CAATATCCGTAAGTTTTCAGATGTTTCTATCCTCAGTAGCGTCTACGCAGCGCGATAACGGCAACAACCACGATTGAGGTAATCACAGAAACATTGGGAATTAAACTGGTATTACCGTCATCATCATCCTTATCTTCCCCCGGTGAAAGATTCGCTTCTTCCTCCTGTACAGGCTCCCCTTCTACGTAGATACGCATACGGAAACTGTAGTCTGTCACATCCGAGACACTCGCTAGTTTCGAGTCATATTCGCCCGGGTGAATCTCGAATTTGTCACCTGGGCTCAACTTGCCATTGAAGTCGTTGTCAATGAATATCACGGCTTCTCCGTAGCCAGAATAATAACCGTATACATCCGAGACTAAGCCATCAGTCTTAGTGAATCCCATATCATCCAACAGCCACCATTTTGCCGAGAACACGGAAGTCTGAGGACTGACCTTGACGATCTGAATCGTCCAGACTCCTGATCCATCTTCACTTGCTATTAATGAAATGGTAGAAGTATCATCTGAGCACCCCTCTATACCGGAAGATGCCAGTGAGACGGAAGATTGTAGAGCTATGTCATATCCGGTAAAAAGGCATTTCACAGATTCACTCTCTATCATCTCCTGCGGTGTAGCTCCAGTTTTATCCACTACCCATAGGTTCGCGAAGCCTCCGTTATCCTCTCTCAGCATCAAGTATTCGTCTTGCCAAGTGTGTCCAGCATCAATATCCTGCTGCTCTGGTTGAGGGTTGATCTGAGCATATATTTCAACCTCCTCGTAATCCATGCCGGTCTCGTTTGGCATGAATGCCACATCCCATGTTGCCGTTGCGCGATACCAGGTCCGCCAGACGTTATAATATTCCAACACATCCACGGGCATTATGTATGGAACGGTAGTTGAAGCCACGCGAGTCATACGCAGATTGCCGTCCGGAGTTGAATACATTGTCCCTTCTTCATCAAGAATATAGAAGACGACCAACACATCAGTAGCCCAGTTACCTTCATTCCATACTTGGGCCGTAATCTCCAAAGAATCTCCTTCGAGAACAGCAAATCGGTTGAACCATATCTCACCAAGCACGAACTGTGACGGTTTGATGAACAGATTTGCCCCTACAGGTTCTCTGAGTTCATCAGTGCTTCCAGTGTCATACGCATTGAGCACAACATCAAACTTACGATTATCTGCAGGTTCACCAGAGTCGGTGTCGTAGTCTGGTGCGGTAACTCGGATAGTGATAACTGCCTCATCATCTGATGCCATGTCAAATTCATAGGTCCAGGTGCCATCATCGTTCTGGGTCGTGTCTATCGAATCAAAGGCATCACCATTCATCCTGACCATGACATATATGCTGAATGCAGCTCCATCGTAGGCCATTCCTTGAGCAATCACTTCAGGAGTTATACGGAAAGTGTTGTCCTCGGTACCTATGTTCTTGGCAAAGTAATCAATTTCAACATTTAATTCTGGGAATATATCGTATTGCAAATTTTCGTCATCGCCCTTTCCAAAATAGAATCCTGTATCTAAGGTCCGAATAAGCTGAACCCCGCCAATCGCAGCCGAGCCTTCAATACCCCTTACACTGAAAAAAAAGCGGTACCTATTGTCTTCGTGAGGATCATAGTTAAAGTTATCGTATCCCAGTTTCTGAGAGCTCAGATATATCTGGTATTTCTTCCATTCGCCACTGGTGTTTCCTATCAGCGAATCCCCCATCCCAATTCCATTGGAGACTATGCTGAAACCATTGTCCTCATTAAGATGGATTGACTCGAGCGGATATGTTCCGTCGTTATTATCATCCCACTTTTCTGCAACGACCTCTATTGAATCTCCATCGGACATGCTGAAGTTGGCCCAGAACACTAGGTAAGACTGCGAGGTCCAGACCTCGGTGAAGTCCGTTTGGACCCGTTCATTGACTAAAATATCAGACAATACTGTAATCGAGCCTTCCATCATTGGATGGTACTTACAGTAATAGTTGTAAGTTCCAACCTCATTGAATTCCCTCGACCAACTATTTCCAGGCGCAATATCGAACGAATCAAACTGACTATCCTTGTCTGTGACTGTATGAGTTATTGTGTCATCATTAGTCCAAGTCACCGTAGTTCCATTTTCAATTGACGAGGCTTCAGGATCATAGCCAGACATGCCAACTATACTCACTGAGAAGGTACCGGATCCGACACCAGTCTGGTTCCAGGCAACTTCAAGGGCCCCATCACCTACCTCCGGAGGTTCATTGTCAACTTCATTCCAGTTTGCACTCCAAGAGTACAACTGTAGCGGTTCATCAGCCTCCGCTCCTCCTATCATAAACAACAGTGTGAGGCAGGCAATCAGCAGAAAAGGAAGGGAACGCATGGTCTTGCCTATAAACTAAAACTAATAAGTGTTTTCCTTTTCAGAATAGACAATATCCGTAAGTTTTCAGTCGCTTTCGTAGTTCTTTAGCATCAGGGCAGACCTTTTCGAGTTCGTTCCAGAATTTGGAGCTATGATTCTT
>CAYSOH010000141.1:0-2524 GCA_964432625.1 uncultured archaeon | reverse complement strand
CAGGTCGATTACTAATCTATCGTCCCCAGAAAGGTTGATCTTTCTTCTTGAAACGCTGCATTTCGGTGATTATGTCTTCCTCAATAGGATTCAACTTCACTCCTGCGTCGCGGACCTTTAGAATTGCTCTTTCGTCCATCTCAATATAGAGAACGTCTGCTTCTGATATCTGCCTGCCCACTGTTACATTAGTAATTGCAACGGCTACCTCATCGCCCTGCAGTGCTTCTTTGAGAGTCTGATCTCCGCTTCGCAGAGATTGAATACGGCCTACCACTTGGTTATCATCTCTGAGAACACCCTGATTCAAGGCTATACGTCCTCCTAGAACTCTGACGCCCACAACTGCTGGATCTCTAGTGCGAAAAGTGTGGCCTTCCAAAATTTCGAATTTGCCTGGATGGGCAAAGTCCTCTCTCAAATGTTGAGCTTGTTTTTCTTTTATTTGGGCTTTCCATTCTTCATAATCTTCTAGAAGTCGGTAAACAATATCTGATTCGAATAGTTTGACTCCTGCCTCAAACAATTCGTTCTTTGCATCTGGATGGACTTTGACATTAAAGGCCAAAATTGCTCTGTATTCCTCGTCTGATGGATCTGCCGTGACTACATCTCGTTTGGAGACGTCCCCGACGGATGCTTTCACTATTGGTATGTTAGCCGCAGATAGTTCGTATGCTAAGGCTTCTAGAGATCCTATGGCATCAGCTCGAATAACTACTCCTTCATCAGTACAGCTAACGTTTGACTGCATTGAATCGGCTAATCTGTCCAATGCTTCGTCTATCTCTTCTTCACTCGAAGCGCTGTAGAATGGGGCTCCAGCAACGACTCCTTCAATATCTGGGGATACCACTTTCAGACCTGCCGCGGCCCCAACCGTTTTCACACTATCAAATTGCTGTCTTGGATCTCTAATCTCATCAAGGGGTTTTGGTCTCAAAAGCGTTCTAACACGTGTGACAATCGGTTCTGGTTCAGCTCCAATTATCAATGTGTCTGAAGACTGTAATATTCCATTGTAAATTATGACGCCCATTGTCTTTCCTAGGCCTTTCTCCTCTTTTATTTCCAGAACTGTGCCTTCGGATGATCCTTCTCCGAGTAAGAGACGATTTCTGAGATATCTTTGGGCCAATCCCATTAATATCATAAATAGTTCAGGAACGCCTTCTCCTGTTTCTTTCACGGACGTGGGAATTAATGCAATTGTTTTCTGGAAATCCTGTATTTCTGAAAATATGGCAGAATCAAAACCGTGGGTTCCAAGTTCGCCTATAATCTCATACATTCTGGTCTGGAAATTCTGTTTAGCTATCGAACTTTGATTTGCACTATTAGCTAAAAATGAACCTTGCCGACTGCGCCAACTTGGTAATTTATCGATCTTGTTCAATGCTAGAATAAATGGAGTTTGTTGTTGTTTCAATATGTTTATTGATTCTATTGTTTGTGGCTTGAAACCTTCTGTTATATCCACCACAAGAACGGCCAAATCTGCCAGAGCTCCACCGCGTGATCTTAACGTTGTAAAGGAATGATGACCAGGAGTGTCAATGAAGAGAAGACCTGGTAAGGTAGTGCTTCCTTCCTTCAATAAAGGCCCACAAATCTTAGATACGGTCTCGAAAGGAACTTCTGTCGCTCCTATATGTTGCGTTATGGCGCCTGCCTCTCTCTTGACGACTGTTGTGCCCCTTACGTAATCAAGGAGAGATGTTTTTCCGTGGTCTACATGTCCTAAAACTGCCACTATTGGTTGACGAAGGGGGGCATCTGGATCTATTTCTTCTTCCTCACCTTCTTCGGATTCCTCTTCCGGCAAATCCTCTATCTCTTCTTCGTCAGGCACCATGAGAATGTGCGCACAATCGCCTGTTTTAAAAATATCCGGTCAGATTTCTTTTTCCAATACTTCTGCTAAATATTCGTATTCTTCGATAGAATTGTAAAGATAAGATGCTATTCTTAGATAGCGCCTATCGTGATGCGGCCAGCCAAATACAGGCACTTGGATCTTGTATTTCTCGTAAAGTCTGGTGTGCAAAGGATCGGGTTCCAATGCTGATGCTGTAAGTGTGCCTCTTCCCGGTAATAAAACGGCTGCCAGACCAACTATCATTGAATCTGGAGAAGGGGTGGGCGTTCCTAATACTTCCAAAAGTAACTTCCTGCCAGCTATGGCCAATTGACTGTTATGTTTCATTATTGCTGGCCATCCACCATCCAACATACTTCCAACATATTCTATTGCCTTGGGGATGCAAAGCCAGGGCGTAATATCCTGTGTTCCTGGCCAATCGAATTCCAATCGGAATTTTTCATTAACCGTACCAGGTACTGAAGCTCCGTGGCTTATGCACAGTGGGCGAACTTGTGCTCTTCGATCTTCTCGAACGTACAGAAATGCCGAGCCTTTAGGTGTGCAGAGCCATTTGTGTGCGTTGCCTGTTGCGTAGGCTGGTTTTAGTTCTTCAATGTTCAGTGGCACAATCCCTGGACCGTGGGCTGCATCGAGCAGTAC
>CAYSOH010000140.1:0-2604 GCA_964432625.1 uncultured archaeon | reverse complement strand
GAAATATCTCTGGTTTCAGTGAGTATTCATGAGTGGTCAAGATTCAACCGTAGATTTGGACGAAGTAAAGGATGATGTAAATCGCCGAGCGATTGCAATAGGATTTGCCCTAATTGTCTTCTCAGGTTTTGTTGATTGGCAAGAACTTGAGATGACACTTACTTGGAACGATGGGTGGGATGATTATGAAGAGACCACTGACGCTACCTTGAAAGGACCAATGGATGAGGATACAAGGGATGCTTACGAGCATGCAGGATATCTTTGGTACCTAGGAATCATTGGATTAGGGGCGGTACTTGTAAGGAGATCTAAACTCGAAGACCAGATAGGCGACGAAAATTATGGCAATTTCTTCTTGGGATTTGGAATTTTGTGTCTACTTCTGGCTTATTCTGTTTACTCCGAGATTAGTGAGGACACAGAAGATGCAGAGGACTTGAGTTATGGTGATATGGATGTGGATGTTAGTTACAAGATGGGATATTACATGGCCCTTATTGGCCCTCTTGGCGTTTTGTACGGTGGATATAATCTCTATAATGAGATTAAGAACGGATAACGAATTGACAACTGACTGTCCATAACCTTATACTATGCTGATATGGTGCATATCATGTACTACAGAATCAATATCATCTCGTTTGATGCCAGCCGAAAAGACGAATATCTAGCGTATTTCGACTCTGTCAAAGATCGGATTAAGGCTATCTCAGGACTTCAATCTCTAAATGTCATTGAGACTGGAGAAGGTGAAGCTGTCGGAGTAGCATGCTACGATAGCAAAGAAAGTGCAGAAGATGCATTTCCTACAGTCAAAGAAATCATGGGCGGAATGGCTCAATTCTTTACTGGACCTCCAGAACTGAAACTCGGCCCCATAATGTGGTCCTTGTAATCTGATTAGATGGATAAGGGCGACCTGGTCTCAATTGCAGGCGTCTTGATCCTGCTTAGTTTAGCCGGAGGTGTTTCAGCTGGGGAAGAGACGGTTTCAATTTCGGTAGACGTTCCAATGAAGGGCTATACTGTTGAAACAACTAGCGTATCAAGTGTGTCAACCTGGCATTCTATGGATATAGAACTTGATGAAAATTTTACTTTTACATTCATAGCTGATAATCTTGTGAACGGTACGGAGTATGCCTTCAGTTATGAAATCTACACTGTGAGAGGTGACGAACTTGGTAACGCATCTCATCTATTTGTTGTAAATGGTACCGAAGAATATTCTTATAATTTAGAAGGGCAGCTAGGTGCCACATTTAACTGGTCAACGAGCGCCACATTGGAGGCGGCCGGAGGGCCTAATTACAGCGCAGGTAATTGTACTGAGTTTATTGTACAGGTTAGTTTTGTGAAGAATCCTAATGGAACGAGCGAAACGTTAGCAACCTTTCAAACAAATTCTTTCCGCCCCTCTGGTTACATATATGAGGCATGTAACCCTGGTGTCGGCAACTTATGGCAAACAAGCTATGGTTTAGAAGCTTTTTTGATAGTTATCATTGCACCTATTTTCTTCATCTTTACAGTTTACAAGATGTTTAAGCTGATTTTTCGGCCTGAGGAGGGAACAAATTCCAACACATGGGCTTTATTTTGGTTAATGATGATGATTCTATCAATCGGAATGTTTTTCTATTTTTCAATGCAGATATAGATAACCAGAGGGTTTATTGGTTAAGTACTTGTTAACTTAAGAAGCGTTCTCTAAATCAATGATATATGAGTGATGCGCCTCTTTACAAAATACCAACAATCGACCTTTCTGCTAAATCTCTGCTGAGACTATCTCAGTTGGGAATTTTTGCTGTTTTCGCCTACTGGTCGGTGGAGGGAGGAGTAGAGGAGAATATTGAATATCTCTTTTTGGTGATGATGAGCGTTGCTGGTTTGGCACTCTTCCTTTCAGTACCTAACGCGAGGATGGGCGTAACCCTTGGAGTTCCAGCATTGATGGTCGTGATGGGTTTGGCCTTGGGTGAAAATGAGATGATGTTCTGGGCTATTTTCATGTTGATTATGCTAGGTTCAATTGCATACATCCCTGCACTGGCGACCGGCGACCCAACATTGGGTCTAGATGATGAAACCCGACTGCAAAGATTTGGGATTCTTTGGATTGTCTTCGCTCTGTTTATGATGGTCATGATGGCATCATTAGGTGGTATGGCTATAGATGGTGAGATCACAGAACAGGATAGTGATGGTGAGGAATTTACCATGGTACTAGACTCTACCCAGCAGACGATCGCACAGGCTGCGCTGGGATTGGGTGTAATCGGAGTTCTGGTGTTCCTACTAACTGCCCTAATGGGCACTGAGATAGGACCAATGTTACCCTGGCATGGAGGTGCAATGGTAGCGGTTGCTATGATGGCTGCCGAATATCTCTGGACCGTAGGAGAAAATGCACCCGATGGGTCACCGGTGGATTATGTCATGATTCTCTGTATAATGGGCCTAATTGGGCTAACTCCCTGCATCGCATATAAGGGCGCAGAATCTGATTAGGACTCTTCGTCTTGATCTTCCTCGGATGAATCCTCAGATTCTTCTTCCTCTGTAGGTTCATCCTCGGCATCGATTTCATCTTCAGTT
>CAYSOH010000139.1:0-2628 GCA_964432625.1 uncultured archaeon | reverse complement strand
GGCAGAGTCATCAGAACGGTGCTGACGACCTTCGCCTGCCGCCGCCCCTAGTCAGGAGCAGAAGCGCTACCACGAGCAATGCCCCCAGAAGCCATCCAATCCAGTCCGTAGTTTCCTCAATCGGCGGGGAGCGGACCTTGATTTGATCTACTGGATAGTCGTCAATAATACCTGAATCAGATTCAAGATTCAACATCAAATAATAGGTTCCTGTGCTAACTCCATCCAAGTCCAATACAACGTCGAATGTGACTTCAGAGTTAGCAGGGATATCACCGAAATCGGACCCGAAAACGCCAATTTGGTTCTCTACATTTTTGCAGTCTGACTTAGAACATACAGTTCCATTAATCCAAACTCCTATCGCATCGACAAAACCATCATTTTGCACTGTTACAAAATAGTCAATTAAAGTCCCAGAAACCGGATCACCGCCCGATGCAAGTTGATGGCTGATGATGGACAGAGAGGGATTTGAAGTGACAATATTCACTGGGATTACAGGGTATATCTGATTCCCAATATCGGAAGAGACATTGATGTAGATGGTGAAAGACGCTTCGTCGGTTCCCTCGGGCACAGTAAACGGGATTGAATGAGTAGTAGAAACGAATGGCCCTAGGGTGTGAGTAGTGTTCGAGGGGACGGACCAGTTCCCTGGAAGGACCGAGTCATCAAACTCGAATCTGAATTTCTCATCCCCATTGCCCGTGTTTGTGAAATGGATACTAATTGAATTTGAAGAAACCCCGGGTTCAAATCCATAAATCTCATTCATTGGCTCTGATAGTTCAAAAGAGTATATCCTAGGTATTCTCACAATCACTGTATGATCATACATGTAACCATCCGAGGTAGAAATCAAGAGATTAATCCAATGACCGGACTCAAACGAATGAGCTACGGTTTGGTTAGGTGGAGTGACCCTAACTATGAATTCGGAAGAATTCAGAGAATTTTCCAGTCCCATGTCAAAAATCATAGAGGAATTCCAATCTCCCGAACCATTATTGAACTCGACAACCCAGTCTTGACCATCTGATCCTGGAACCTCGTAAGTTATGTGGAATGTATCCAGGGACTCGTGTCCCAAATACTCGGCTGCCACAATAAACTCCACACTATCGAATCCTCCTGCACCATTCTCTTCCGTGTAAACGTCGTATCCTCCATCACCTCCGTTGAGATCGACACCCGCAGTGCTGTTGGCAGTAGTCAGAACAATTTCGTGATTCGTGATTCGATAAAATGACAGTGTTGTTAGAGGTGAATCTTGACCCGCCCTAATCTGAATGCCCTGCTCGCCCTGATAGAACATACTTCGATTAAATTGTGACACCTCGAATTCACTAGAAACATCAATCATTCCTACCGGCATTAGTATCTCCATTCCTCCGTTTTCGGATACCAATGAGGTCCAACTAATGCCCGCACCAATATTTAGCACAACCGAGGGTGTGCCATTGATGTCGGATCCTTCAATGTCGATTTCTGCTAATGAATGAGGGTTACCCCAGAAGTCCAACCATTCGGTTTCGAGCCTCAGGACTCCACCTACAGTCAATTCGATATCGCCTCTTCCCCCTTCGACTACATTAGCATCGATTAGTTTCATGTCAAGTAATCCGGCTTCTTCGACCATCCCTCTGATTATCCAATTACCTGGTTGCACATAGGCGCTCCAATTGCCATTCCAGCTTCCGTTGCTATAATGCATGTTGGGGGTGACTGATTCCCAACTGTAGTCCTCAGTTGATATCAACTCCAAGACAATACTCTCTGAAAGTTGTGACAGTTGATTTTGGTCGATATATGAGACGGAACCTTGCAACAAGACTAGATCTGCATTCAACTCAATGTCTATCGAAAATGGATTCTGAACTATGTCAGAATCTACACTCTGATTGATGAATCCGGATGCATTAGTGGAAATATTCCAGATTCCACCAGCTTCCACGAAAACGGCCCAATGACCGTCGCTATCCGATATTGCTGAGTGAGAAATTGACTGGTTTGTCCCTGTTAGTTCGATATTTAGGCTAACATTAGAAATTCCCTCAACATAACTAGACAGATTATCATCGTTGTAATCCCAAAAAGTGGTTCCTGAAAGCCTGACTAGTCTAGGAATCGAATGTTCAATATTGATTTCGTCGCCCGCAGAAACTCCTCCTGATTGGATTTCAGTTGAGTTAACTGCCCAGCGGTAGCCCGAATCTTTGGTGGAGTTTACTTCAAAATTCCAGTTTCCTGGTGCTATTTGGACCTCTACCTTGCCCCACGGATCTGTCTCTTCCAGTCTAATCTCTCCAAGTCCTTCCTGAGAAATCAGATTAATCCTCAAACCTGAAATTTCGTTGCCGTCATACTCATCGGTAATCTCAAACGACAGCCTAGCAGACTCGGTAGAGGACATCTGTAGATTGTGAGATGCTGTCTCGGATGAGACGATGACGAGGTCGCGCAGTATCTCTTGCACGCCGGGCGAGGTCTCGAACGCGTCGATCGTGACTATCCACTCGCCTTGAGGTATGTGCGCTGTCCACCTGCCCTCGGAGTCGGTGAAGTGCGAGATCATCCAACCGCTCTCGACGTTGGTAATCCTGACCAGTTGATCGGCGAGCAGGC
>CAYSOH010000138.1:0-2679 GCA_964432625.1 uncultured archaeon | reverse complement strand
GACATTTCAAAGATGATTCGTGACAAGAAAATAGAGGGAATTAGAGATATTCGAGATGAATCAGATCAAAAAGGAATGAGAGTTGTTTTTGAGTTGAAACGTGATGCTTCACCAATGGTAGTTGAAAATCAGTTGTACAAAAATTCGGTTTTGGAGACTACTTTCTCAATAAACAATGTGGCTTTGGTCAAAGGCCAGCCGAAACGTATGAATCTGATTAAGCTTCTTCAGGTTTATTTATCACATAGAAAAGAGATAGTCACTAGGCGAACCAAATACAGACTTGGGAAAGCTGAAGAACGTGCACATATCGTGGAAGGTCTGCTTTTGGCGATATCTAAGATGGATAAGGTCATAGCTTTCATCAGAGGAGCTGCGGGAAGAGACGCAGTTATTGCAGGACTTCAGAAAAAATTCTCATTGAGTAAAGTTCAGTCTAAGGCGATTGCAGATATGCGGCTTTATCAGCTATCACAGCAGGATGCCGATGAGAGAAGGCAAGAATTAGACAATCTCAAGAACACTATGGCAGAACTCAAGGCAATATTGAAGGATCCTGCTAAGATATCATCAATAATTCAAGAAGAATTACAGCAATTAAATGAAAAGTATGGTGATGAAAGGAGAACAATAATATCGGATTTCGATGGTGATTTGAATACAGAGGACCTAATTCCACGCTCTCAAGTAGTTGTAATGCGCACATTTGAAGGATATATCAAGCGAGTAGGTTTGGATGAATATCAAGCTCAGAATAGAGGAGGCAAAGGTAGAATAGGTATCAAAGCTAAGGAGGGTGATTTTCCAGTTGAGTTGTACTCTATGGGTTCACATGATCATATTTTATTTTTTACAACTGCAGGCAGCATGTATTTCCTAAAAGCATGGCAAATTCCAGATGTATCTCGTTATTCAAAGGGTACGCCCCTAGTTCAGTTACTTCAGAAATTGGATGAAGGGCGTAAGGAAAAGGATGAGAAGGTTTTGTGTATGTTACCCGTTTCTAATATGGATGGAGAAGGACATTACTTCTTGTTCGCAACAAAGAAAGGTATTATCAAAAAGACACGCTTGGAGGAGTATTCCTCTCGAATAGAGAGAGCATGGGCTAGAGATCAAGGTTTCCGCGCTATTACATTAAAAGAAAAGGATGAATTGGTAGGAGTAGCTATTTCTGAGGGTGGCAGTCAGGTGATGCTTGCAACTAAAGGAGGCATTGCTAATCGCTTTTCTGAAGGAGAAATAAGAATTGTAGGACGCAATGGCCAAGGTGTTATTGGGATTCGTTTGAAAGACAAAGATGAGGTAATTGGCATGTCCTTAGTGGACGATGAAGACGTTCTTCTGACTATAACTCAGAAAGGATATGGAAAGAGGGCCAATGCAAGTAACTACAGATTGACAAGACGTGGAGCCAAAGGTGTTTTCAATATCAAAGTTGATGAAAAGAGTGGAAATGTAGTGGCTACTATGACTCCAGGAGACGCTAACCAGATTCTAGCGACAACCTCTTCAGGTAAGGTAATTCGTACTAGCATAGACAGCATAAGACAAATTGAACGTGTTGGTCGAGGCGTCAAGGTAATGGCAGTAGATGATGACGAAACTGTAGTTGCTGTAGCTTTACATAATGAAGAAGATGAGGAGAAGAACAGTGAGTCTAATGGAAATGGTCAACAGCTCTGCTCTGAGTGTAAAGCAGGAAAATTAATTCTTGATGATGGTAAATACGTGTGTGGAACATGTGGATTGATTAAGGATGCGTGATTCACCAGTCAAGGATATAGAGATAAATTCCAAAACCACGCTTTCAGAACTTAATTCACAATTTTCTGATACTGGAGGTTTTGTTGCCTCAAAAGTTGCTACCGCAACATCAATAATTAATGACATGCTAAATGATGATTGCACTAAATTTTTGTCATTCCCAGCAGACATCATGGCCACAGGTACACGCGGTTTAGTTCGTCAGTTTGTGGAGAATAATAATGTCGACGTTTTGGTCACTACATGTGGAACATTGGATCACGATATCGCTAGGGTTTTGACTGATTATTATCAGGGTGATTTCATGATGGATGATAAACAGTTGAGAGAGGAAGGGGTGAATCGTTTAGGCAATGTTCTAGTTCCTGATGATTCTTATGGAATACCCATTGAGAATTGGATACAACCCATCTTGTCAGAACTTTACAAGAAGGAAAAACGGTGGGTTCCTTGGAAGATTTGGAACGAACTAGGGCTCAGATTAGCTGAGGAAGAGAAAGGTTCAGAATCATTGTTGGCAGTTTGCGCCAGAAAGGGAATCAAGATTTTTGTTCCAGGTCCAACAGATGGCGCTGTTGGGTCGCAACTTTGGATGTTTTGGCAAACTCATAAGGATTTCACTTTAGACATTCTAGCGGAAGAGCATGAACTTTCAGATATAGTTCATGAAGCTAAATCCTCAGGAGCAATAATGATAGGTGGCGGAATATCTAAACACCATACGATTTGGTGGAACCAATTCAGAGATGGATTAGATTATGCAGTTCAAGTTACTACTGCACCCGAATGGGATGGTTCACTTAGTGGGGCCCGTGTTCGTGAAGCGGTTTCATGGGGTAAGGTCAGCCCTAGGGCTAGGCGTGTAACAGTTGAAGGCGATGCAACCGTTCTTCTTCCTTTAATCTTGGGTCC
>CAYSOH010000137.1:0-2721 GCA_964432625.1 uncultured archaeon | reverse complement strand
AAGTCCGTTACCGTTTGTAAGTCCGTTACCGTTTGTAAGTCCGTTACCGTTTGTAAGTCCGTTACCGTTTGTGAGACCGTTACCGTTTGTGAAACCGTCTGCTACTCTTGATTTCTTGCTGTCGGACATGAAGGACTCCTGCCTCACATCGTAGTTTATAATATTAACTTTTGCCATATTTCCGCATAAATGGCGGGCACGGAGGGATTCGAACCCTCGACCTGCTGCTTAGGAGGCAGCCGCCATTCCTGGCTAGGCCACGTGCCCACTGATGTTAATATTATTCAGTGACCCTTTTATCCTTTAATGAGAGGTCTTTGTCCTTTTTCTCTTCGTATAAATTGCCCATAGTAGGCGGTTTAACATCATCTAAATTGTCTATTAATTCAGAGTTTTCCAAAAGTTCGGGCAGAGGTCTGCCTTCCAGTATTTCTTTATGCTTTGCTTCTATATCTGCAAATAGTGACTTATCCGGTAAAGTTTCAGGTGTTTTGAATTGTTCCACAAGTTTTTCTGGAAATTTACCTTGTTGAAAAGCCTCGATGTTAGTCAGATTCTCAGAAGGGATATTTTTTTCACTTAGTTCAGGTTCGAAAACGCTTTTTTTCAAAAATTTCTTCAATCGGTCACTTTCAATATCCATGGTTCTTAATCATCCCAAGTAAGTAGTACCATATCACTTAATTATGCTTTCCACAGCGCTGAATGGATCTATATCTCTATTCATTATGTTATATGATATACTATCCATTTCCTTATCGCCAACTTCTATAATTTTTTTAGTGAACAATTTTTGACCAATTTGATTCTCTAATTCGTATTTGACTTTTGATAGGCGTGCTAAATCCAACTTTTCTTTGCCCATATAATCTCGATGATTCTTAATTTCACTCCACAATTCTCCTATACCCTCGTTATTTGTTGCAGTGGTTGTAACTATTGGAGGAAGCCATTCTCCATGTTCTCCTAGACTAAGCATCATCTGTAATTCTTTTGATAATCTATCAGCTCCAGGTCTATCTCCCTTATTGACCACAAGTATATCACCTATTTCTAGAATACCTGCCTTTTGGGCTTGAACTTCATCCCCTAGTCCAGGGACTTCAACAACTATTGTGGTGTCGGCTAATTTCACAATCTCTACATCGCCTTGACCAGCACCAACGGTTTCTACTAGAGTGATATCATTTCCTAGCAATTCCATTGCATTTATCATAAATCGGGTTGTTGCTGCCAACCCACCTAGATGCCCTCTACTGGCCACTGAACGGATAAATATCCCAGATTCCTGAGCACTAGACATTCTCAACCTATCACCTAGGACTGCACCTCCTGAGAATGGACTGGTAGGGTCTACTGCTAGTACTCCAACTTTGTTTCCATCACTAATTGCAGTTTTTGCTAGGATATCTACGATGGTAGATTTTCCTGCACCTGGTGGTCCAGTTATTCCAATAATATATGATTTACCAGTTAGTTTCCATATTTCTTTTATTATGGTCTCAGCCATTTCATCCTCATCCTCTATTAGTGTTAGCAATCTAGCTACTGACCGTACATCTTTTTTTTTCAGATTACTGACTAATTCAGTTTCATTCAAATTTCAGTACCGTTGATGTAATCTATAATCTCAGTTGTAGATGATCCAGGGCCAAATATAGCTTCTATACCCATTTCATTCCACTTTGGAATTTCTTCATCCGGAATAATTCCACCAGCAATAATTCTGATATCTTCAATATTTTTCTCTTTAAGAAGTTCTATAACTTTGGGAAATATGTGATTGTGCGCTCCTGATAATATGCTAAGGCCAATAAATTGTACGTCTTCTTGTATTGCAGCTTCAACTATATCTTCTGGACTCTGTCTTAATCCAGTATAGATAACTTCCATACCGGCATCTCTTAGAGCCCTTGCAATCACTTTAGCCCCTCTGTCATGCCCATCAAGACCTGGTTTCGCAATCAGGATTCTAATTTTTCCCTTCTTGCCCATAAATCAATTCACAAATCTGTCTATTTAACTATTTACGACGTCGACTGGCTAATGCTGAGACTCTACTAGGCTTACCTTTAGGTTTAGATTTGGATTTCTTCGTTTTATTTGCTTTAGGATTATTTTCTTTCTTGTCTGCAGCGTTACTTTTTGCCCTTCCAAATAATGATTTCAATTTATCAGTCGCAGTTTTTTTTGGTTTTTTCTCATCATTGTGAAGTGCCATTTCTCCATTGTTATCATCCTCGTTTACGTCCTTTGACCATTTACCCTCATCAAGATCAATATCATCAGGAAGACCTTTTATACTTCTGACGCCTATTGTGAAGGATCCCCAAGTAAAAACAATAATCATTCCAAATATTAAAGGTTCAGCAATATTTATCTTCAAAGAAGGCCCTAGTGCTAATGATAATAGCAGGAATAAACTGAGTACTATACCGATTGCCCATCCACCTCCAACAGTTAAAATATAAGTCCAATGCCAGTTATTGGGCAAATTTTTTGCTCCTGCTCTACCTGCGAGGAATGGAATTATAATTAGTGAAACAGGTATCCCAACAGGCAAAAAAATAAGGAAAACAAGTCCTAAAATCATCATCCTCAGGGCATTATTCCTGGCTTTCTGATATTTTTGGACAGACATATTTGCGTTTATTCCTGCGAAAGAATGGTGCCGCCGGCCGGGATCGAACCGGCGACCTCGGGATCTTCAGTCCCGCGCTC
>CAYSOH010000136.1:0-2778 GCA_964432625.1 uncultured archaeon | reverse complement strand
ATGCCTATTATCACTTCTTTTGCCATTTTACTCACCTTCTACTTCCACTTTTTCACTTTTTTCTTCAAGATTTTTGGATACTACTACCTTAGCTGGCCTTAGTACTTCACCTTCTAGTGTATAACCTGATTGAACTACTTCAACAATCGTATTAGGCTCGACACCTTCCTTTTCAACGGTTGTTAATGCCTCATGTTGCCTAAAATCAAATTGTTCTCCTTCCGGATCAAAGCGTTTGATTTCAAAAGAATCCATAAAGGCTGACAACAATTTATGTATTCCCAATATACCCTCTTTAGAGCTTTGTAAATCAGGATAGTCAACTACCACAGCTTTCTCAACAGTATCTATTATATCTAAAAAATTAGATACGACTTCACCTTTCAACCTTAATGTCTGTTGATCTCTATCTCTATCAATCCTTTTACGAAAATTATCAAAATCGGCGACAACTCTCAGAAATTTTTCGTTGTAATCTTCAACTTCTTCTTTTAATTTCTGAATCTCATCTTCTGGTGAATGATTATCAGTCTCCTCTGTTTTTGGCTCTTTCTCGTCTTTACTCTTATTGGATTTCATCGGTTATGAACCTGAGGTTGTTAACCACTGTTTTCAAAGAAAAAAGTCACTATATAAAATTTCTTAATTACTTCAGACCGAATTTCTCTCTAGTCTCAGCGACTCTTTTCCGATATTCTTTTGGTAATTGGTATCTTGCTATCTGTTCAATTTCTGTCCAATTTCTCTGGAATTCCTTCTTGGAATTAGTTGATATTATCTCCTCAAAACGATTCATGTAGTGACGAGTGAGCCAAAGATAATAAGCGGAAAAACCAAGAATAATCAAACCTAATATCATTACCCAAATATCATAGGCACCCATAAAATCCAGAATTGTTTTTGGCGCTAAAGTTTCATGATCTGAATACCATCTACCCATCACACCAGAGTATACCATGAACGAACTCAGGATTGTTCCTATGGTACTAACTGCGAGCATGTGTTCCTGAAGCCAAACGTCCAATTGCTTTCTCAACGCACTAGCCATTATCCTGTGGATTAAGGGACAAGTATAAAGATTACGCAAAAAACAATAATATCTGGCATCCTAATGCAAAGAAACAATGAACGTTGCCAAAAGAATGGATTTATTGGGAAGTGAAACAGCTTTTGCTGTTTCCGCTGAAGCTGCTAAGCTAGGTGCATCTGGCAGGAAGATATTTCCTTTCCATCTAGGTGACATTAATCTTCCAACACCTTCTACAATTGTTGCAGCAGTTAATGAGGCAATAAAAGCTGGAAAAACTGGATATTGTCCTTCACCAGGAATACCGGAACTAAGAGAAGCTCTTGCAAAGGATGTTGGAAATGCAAGAGGACTTGATTATGGGATAGATAATGTATCTATACAACCTGGTGGAAAGCCAAGTATTGGAAAATACATTGCATCAATGATGGAAAAAGAAGACATTGTACTTTACCCAAACCCAGGTTATCCCATATATGAATCACAAATAGAATTCTACGGAGGAATTGCACACCCCTATGGATATGTTAACACCAAGGATGGATTGAGGTTAGATTTTGATGCAATTGAGTCTGGAATTAAGAAGGGTGGAAAACATATTTTTTACAACAATTACAATAATCCAACTGGTGCTTCTTCACCCGATGAGGAAATACAACGTCTAGCTAATCTAGTAATTAACAATGATATGTTCCTTATATCTGACGATGCTTATTTTGATACTCTTTACGAAGGAACTCCAAAATCAATAGCAAGCTTACCTGGAATGTATGATAGAACGTTGACTATGTACACATTCTCAAAGAAATTTGCAATGACGGGATGGAGACTTGGTGGAGCTATTGGGCCCAAGGCTGTGATAGATCAGATTACTAGACTTAATATCAATATGGAATCGTGTACTACTCATTTTATTCAGCACGCAGGTGCAGCTGGTTTGAATGCACCGAAAGAAGAAACACAGGCAATTATTGATGAATTAAAGGGGAGAAGAGATATTCTGGTTAAGATACTAAATGATATTGATGGAGTGGAGGCCCACATGCCAGAGGCCGGATTCTATGTATTTCCAAAAATAACAGGATTGATGCATAGAATGGGATTCAATGATGTTGAGGAATTCAGAAAGGCTGCTTTGAATGCTACTGGAGTAAGCTTCTGCTGTAGGCACCACTTTGGCAGGCCTTTAGATGGCGAAACTGATTTCTACATTAGAATGGCATTCTCTGGAATAAATAAAGAAGATTTACAGGAGGGTATGAATCTTTTCAGGAATTGGATCGATTCGAATTCAGAATAATGGCCAAGGCAATGTTTGGCGCAGGATGTTTTTGGGGTGTTGAGTACAATTTTAACAAAGTTGAAGGTGTGAATGAGGCCGTATCTGGCTATAGTGGAGGAAAGGTAGATAATCCTACATACGAACAAGTTTGTACCAATACCACAGATCATGCAGAAGTAGTTCTTGTTGACTATAATCCGAATGTTGTCTCTTACGATAAACTATTACAGGTCTTCTGGGAAAAGCATGATCCTACGACTCTAAACAGGCAAGGACCTGATATAGGGACACAATATCGATCAGCTATTTTCTATTTTGATAGTGAGCAGAAGAAAATCGCCGAAGAATCACTAAAGAAAAGACAGGATATTATTGGTAGTAGAAAGATTGTTACAGAAATCACAAAGGCTGATGATTTTTGGAAGGCTGAAGAATATCACCAGAAATACTTTGTGAAACACGGTGTGGG
>CAYSOH010000135.1:0-2811 GCA_964432625.1 uncultured archaeon | reverse complement strand
TCTTCACCATAAATCATCTGTTTTGCCATTTTTCACCTCACTTTACCTTCGCTTGTAGATCCTCTGATTTCAACAGAAGAAAGTCTGTTTCGCCCCAGGTAATCTCTGTACCTGCATATTTCTTGTAAACAACTTTGTCTCCTGCTTTAACATTCTCTGAATCTGGACCTGCAGCTACTACAGTACCCACATTCATTTTCTCCCTTGCTGCTTCGGGCAGCATAAGGCCACTGGCTGTCTTCTCAGCGGCTTTTTCAAGCTCGATGAGGACCATCTCTCCTAAAGGTTCAATTCCAACCGACATTTTCTTACTCCTATATCTGAAATAGGCGACCTAAACTATCACGTTCACGTGGCAGTAGGCAACCTGAGGTTGTCTACTCCGGCCTCTATATAAAATTGATTATAAACCTTTAATTAAATCTGTTAAAACTTCGCGTGGTTTTGACGACTTCACAACTCCTGATGCCAACAAAATACCCTGTGAACCCAAGGAAATGGCTTTTGAAACATCTGATTTAGTCTTGACACCAGCGCCACACAGCACAGGAATCTCTGAATTAATTGAGCTCACAACGTCAACTGATTCAGAGATTACCTCAGGTTTGGCTGTTGAAACTGAAATATCTCCACCTATCAGCTCAGGTGGTTCAACCGCGACCATATCGGGATTAAGAGAAGCTCCTCTTTTGGTAGCTTCTACATCTGCTGTGCAAAGAACCGTAGAAAGTCCTAATTCCTTACAGCGATTAATCGTTGACTCTATGTCTTCCCAATCCATTTGACATTCGGCATGATTAACTAAGGTTCCAACTGCTCCTGAGTATCGAACTGCTTCTGGTAATATTGAACCTGTATTTGAACCAAAATTAACACCATCTATATGTTGTGCAAAAATGGGTATGTCCAAGTTATCACTATAATCGATAAGATCTATGGCTGAGACTGCGGCGGCCAAGTTTACATTGTATTCCTTTGAGAGTTCTTCCATAATTTTACAAAGTTTGAAGCCCTCGTATCCATAACCTTCCTCGTATGTTTTCAGATTAACAATTATGATTGGTAAGCCCTCTGCCATAAAACTGTATGAATACTCATTATAAAATAATGGCGTGTAATTGATAGCGCATGCCTACTTCAGAACAAAAAAACATTCTTGTTACTGGTGCCGCAGGGCAGATTGGAACTGATTTGACTACTACATTAAGAGAAAGGTTTGGAAATCAGAATGTTGTGGCTATGGGTCGTAAAACTCCTATGCCAGATGATATTGCAGAAGGTGGGCCTTGTGTCATGGGAGATGTTACGGACATTGAAGGTTACAAGAAGATAATAGATGACTACAATATTGATACCGTTTATCATCTAGCAGCCATTCTATCGGCCACGGGTGAAGCTAATCCCTCATTATGTTATAACGTTAATCTGAATGGATTGTACAATGTTTTGGAGGTAGCAAAAGAAAAAGGACAGCGTCTTTTCTGCCCTAGTTCTATCGCAGTTTTTGGTCCTGGAACACCACTTGAGAATACGCCACAGGAAACTGTTCTGAAACCAACCACGATGTATGGAGTCACAAAAGTCGCAGGAGAGTTACTTTGTGACTATTATTCCCATAAATATGGAGTAGATGTAAGAGGAATTCGTTATCCTGGTTTGATAAGTTGGCAAACCAGACCAACTGGAGGAACAACTGATTATGCGGTTGAGATTTATTATGAGGCTGTGTTAAACAACAGTTACGAATTCTTTGTTAGAGCTGACACTAAATTGCCTATGATGTACATGCCTGATGCAATAAAAGGAACCTTAGATCTGATGGATGCTCCCTTGGAGAACCTGAAACATCATTCTGACTTTAATTTCGCAGGTATGAGTTTTACAGCGCAGGAACTTGCTGATTGTGTAAGCGCCAGAATGCCTGGATTCAGGTGTACTTTCAAGCCTGATTCTAGGCAGAATATAGCTGACTCATGGCCTGATTCAATTGATGACTCTGCAGCAAGAGAGGAATGGGGCTGGAAACCAAGTTATGATCTTGAGAAAATGAGCGATGATATGTTAGAGAATCTGAAGAGGAAACTAGGATAATATGACAACTCCAACAGAATGGATGAAAAATGAATACAATGACCTAGTCTCAAAAGGTTTTGATTGGAAACCTCCTGTTATCACTGGTGAATCATCTGCTAGATGTATAATTGATGGCTCTGAGAAAATAATGCTATGTGCCAATAATTATCTGAATCTTAGCACACATCCAAAGGTAAGACAAGCAGCTATTGATGCTGTAAAGTCACATGGTGCTGGAAGTGGAAGTGTCAGACCAATTGCTGGGAACATGGACATTCATAACCAATTGGAGGAAAGTATAGCACGTTTCAAGAATCGAGAAGCTGCATTATACTACCAAACTGGATTTGCAGTAAATTCAGGACTAATACCTCAATTAGCTGGAAAGAACGATGCGATAATCTCTGATCAATTGAATCATGGGTCAATAATAGATGGAGTGCGATTATCGGGAGTCCAAAAAGAAAATCGAACTATCTATCCTCACAATGATATGGGGGGACTAGAGGATCAACTAAAGGTTATGACAAAGAAATGTGAGAAAACTCTGGTTATCAGTGATGGAGTATTCTCAATGGATGGAGACATTGCGCCTCTAGATGAGATAACAAAATTAGCTAGGGAATATGGTGCAATGACATACATAGATGATTGTCACGGAGAAGGTGTTCTGGCTGGAGGCAGAGGAATTGGTTCTCACTTCGGTGTAGAAGATGAAGTTGACATGGAATCTGGATC
>CAYSOH010000134.1:0-2867 GCA_964432625.1 uncultured archaeon | reverse complement strand
TCGCGACGTAGCCTTCTTAGAAAAACCCCAATATGCAAGGGCAACTTTTCTAGCTTTCTGCACTGACATTATGTTCCAAAGTAAAAGCCACTAAATATGTGATTTGATGGACACGAAGGTTTATCTTTCAATAGATTATCAGAAATCAATGGAATTGCGAAAATCTAGCTCGTTTTTGCTTGTTTTAGTATTTCTGACCGCTGGTCTAGCAACCAGTGGATGTTTAGAAGAAACCGAAGACAATGACGAGATTGTTCAAAATGACAATTCCAATGATTACCAAAACGACAGCAATGGAAACTCCAATCATAATGATAATTCAGGAGCTACCTACAAGGACTCTGATAATGACGGGTATCCAGACAGTTCTGACGCATTTCCCTATGACCCTGACGAATGGAAAGATTCAGACAGTGATGGGGTTGGCGACAATGCGGACGAATTCCCAAATGATAGATGTGCTACTGATGACATGGACCGTGATGGGAAACCAGATTCTATCAAAGAAAATTGTAACACTTCACTAGAACCAGATGATGATATTGATGGAGATGGATTCAACAATACTTTAGAAGAGGAGCTAGGAACAAATCCCAATAATCCTTCGTCCAAACCGCTCGATTATGATAGTGATGGGGTGCCTGATGGCCTGGATGATGACGTAGATAATGATGGAATGAACAATACTGTTGATCAGTGCCCTCGTGGAAGTGTAAATTGGAAGGCTGGAGATCCTGATGAAGATTGGGACATGGATGGATGTAAAGATGATGGAGAGGATAAGGATGATGACAATGATGGAGTTGAAGACAGAGATGATGAATGTGAAGAAACTCCATTGAATGAGATTGCCAATGGTGAAGGTTGTTCGGCATCCCAAAGAGATACGGATGGAGATGGTATACCTGATTCTCTAGATATTTGCTGGGGTGATGATAGCACAGGTGATAATGACGGAGATGGATTATGCAGTGATGGTGATGAATGTCCAGATGGGCCTTTCCTTTACGGAGAAGAGGTTGATGAAAACGGATGTTCTTACTTTGAAAAACCAATTCCTTGGAACGGAGGTCCCTATTCGACAAACTATATGGGAACTTCAGGAGATTTCACTGTTCCTGAACCAATAGATGAGAACCTGAACTTTACGAACGATTGGGTTTTCAGTCAGGAGTGGAATGGAAAAGACACCTATGTTTTCATTATCCACAATCCCACAAATCCAGACAGTGTCATAACTTGGAACTCTGCCAATCCACTTGGACAGGCAAATGAGCTCGGACAGATGTTTGAGAGATCGCCAGATAATGTTCATTACTTCTTTGGATCATACCGGGACGGGGCCTGGATGGGAGATGTTACCTACATGGCAGGTAGAGTCACCTTTGCTTTGTCCACAATGAGTTCCGAGGAACGCGACCACTGGTCAGAAAGAGTTCACTACATCGCAATGGACGCGAATTTTCTAGAAGGAAGCATTGCTGAATTTATTGACACCCATGACTCACCAGCCTGGTTCTGTATAGACCGTTTACAACGCTGGCAAGAAGTTGGAAGTTTCTGGGATTTGAACCTAAATCAGAATTTCAGTTGGTACCGTTTCCACTTCATAGCCAATGAACCAATTTATTTCAATTATGAATTTGGGCTTGAAAGGGAATTGGCTGCCATGGAGTATCATTCAAGTGTTCCTTGTGATGAAAGATTGTATGTTCCTGAAAGCTGTATCAAAGGTGAATCTGTGACACTGATGGAATGGAAAATGGGAGAAAGTTATACTCATGGTGGTGGATGGGGGGGTGGAACAAACATCCGTAATGTGGAATTACCAGCCAATATGAACCAATTCGATTCCTTTGCAGTCTATGCTTACGAGGCTTGTGCCGATCATAAAGGGTGTAATGAGTGGGATTTCATTGGCTATCTGAACGCCTACGAAGCTTCCTGTTCACTTTCAGAACATGAGATATACGAGGACTGTGTCAACCAAAGTTTGTCTGAATTTGGATCCCAAGAGTCATGTGAAAATGCTGGACATCGATGGGATGCAGGAAGTGAGGACTCATCCGGAGGTTGTGAAGGAAAGTGGGATAGAGTATGGAAAGCGGAAATTGGACGATACATTACTGCCTACAACCGCGAGGGAAGATACATCTCCGATGCAACACCAATGCTCGGAGTTTTGAAGAACGAGAACATCAATGAATTCAATTACTGGCAACCTAATGCATACGGCCTGACAATCAAACTATTCTTCTGGAATGAGAACAAGGATTACACGCCTGTGGGCGCTGAATACCTATATGGAGCTACCCGAAAATTCAATTTAGACTACAACAATGCCTTTGGCTCTGATAATCCATTTGGGTACAATCTAACCAATGATGTCGAAAGAGTAGAGATTGTAACATTCTTCACTGGCCATGGGCATAGTAGTACAGAGGAAAATTGCGCCGAGTTCTGTAATCATCAACATGAATTCACTATCAATGGAGTAACTATTCCTCTACTAGAGCATCCAAATGGTGGAACTAGTTATGGTTGCTATAATAGAGTGGATCAAGGAGTTTCAGCCAATCAATACGGAACTTGGGTATATGGTAGAGCTGGATGGTGCCCTGGACAAGATGTGGAATACAATCGAATTGATATCACGGGGATTTCCGAATCAGGGACCAATCAGATTAGTTATCGTGGCCTCTACCAAGGTGATGATTATGAACCTACAGTGACTGATGCTGACGGTTATCTACCGGAAATAAAACTCAGAATGTGGATAATCTTCTACGCAGCTCAGTAGTTGTCCTTCTCGGTTCTGAAATATTTATAGAAACACCACATCGAGACTGCTCCAAGTATATGCCATA
>CAYSOH010000133.1:0-2894 GCA_964432625.1 uncultured archaeon | reverse complement strand
CAATGTGCGGATATTTCAATGATACAGTTCCAGGAGGAGTAAGTACGGAAATGCTTCATTCACAATGGGACAAGATCCGCCACTTCTTGAAGGGCAAAAGGTACGCTAAAATCTATACATCGGGCTCCTTTTTAGATCCAACGGAAGTTCCCTTAGACTTTGCAAATGCCGTGATGTCAGAAATGGCAGACATGGGTGTGGAGAAAGTTCTGATAGAATCGCTTCCAGAGTTTGTTCATCCAAAACACTTCAAGTATTCTAGTTCACCCAAGATTGAGATAGCCATTGGTCTTGAATCATCTAGTTCAATTGTTCTGGATAAATGCGTAAACAAAAGGTTGCTATGGAAGCACTTTGTGAAAGTTTGTGAAACGGCAAAAGATAATGGTGCTGAGGTCAAGGCATATGTTCTACTAAAACCACCATATCTTGGCGAAAAGGAGGCCATAGAGGATGCAGTACAATCAGCAATAGATGCGGCACCCTATGTTGATAAAATATCAATAAATCCAGTTAATGTTCAGAAGAACACGGTAGTTGAGAAATTGTGGTTCAGGAATGAATGGACTGCACCTTGGTTGTGGTCAGTTATTGAAGTTATAGAGCGTTGTAAAGATCTTCCAGCAAGAGTTTATTCAGATCCAACTGGTGGAGGAACTCGTAGAGGTGCCCACAATTGTAACGATTGCAACAGCAAACTCCTTGAAGCGATTAAAGCACACAGACTAGGGCAGAGCAATTTGAAAGGCCTCGACTGTTCATGCAAGCCAAGATGGGAAATTCTAAAAGATCAATCCTCATACAGGAGAAATGGGGCTGAACCGCACGGATACCGTAGAGGATTTGGCAACGGTAGACGTTTTTAACGGGTTTAATCTGGAGACTTGATGGAAGAGATAAACTGGCTTAGAGTAATCGCCGGTATGCTGTTGGTATTATTCTTACCAGGTTACACTCTTATTCAAGCGATGTTTCCTCGTAGAGGTGAATTAGATGAGGAGTTTGATACACTTTACAGAGTAACTTTGGGAATGGCAATGTCGATTTGTGTGGTCATACTAATTGGATTTGTCCTTGGTAATCCATCGTTGGGGAGTGCACCCGACTGGGATGGATGGTCTGACGGTGAGAAAGGATACTTCCAGACTTTTTTCATAACTTTGGCATTGACAATTGCAACTTTGCTGTTTTTTGGAATAGGTTGGTACAGGGGGGCCTATCCCTGGATGGCTAATTTGCACCCATCATTGGCTAGGGCTCCACCAGGTCTTAGAATAGAATCTGAACTGGCGGTCGCAGGTAAATTTATTCCAGCAGATTTAATTGAACTTCAAGGTTTGAAACACGATAGAGATAACGTGAAACGCAAATTGAAAGAGGCAGAAACTCGAAAGGGTATTGGTAGTTCGATGATGAAGAAGTATTATGAAAAGAAGGAAAAGACCCTTCTTGCAGACTTAGCAGATATTGATGCTAGGATGGTAGAACTAGATCAACATCTTAATCAACCAGGTGAGGGAGAAGGTCTATCTGGCGACGTTATTCAGGAAGAATCCACAGATCCTGGTGGCGAGAGCGACGAAGAGGATTAGAATTTGGAATACAAGCTGGTAGTTGTCGTAAGAACAGATTTAGGAATATCAAAAGGCAAAATGGCCGCTCAAGTTGCACATGCCGCAGTAAACTGTGCCCTAAGATCGAAGAAGTCAGACTCCATAAATTTTAGGAAGTGGTTTGATGAAGGCCAGAAGAAGGTGGTTGTAAAAGGAGATAATGAATCAACTCTTAGAACATTGCAACAACATGCTAGAGAAATGGGCCTTGTGTCAAGCATTGTAACAGATGCGGGCCTGACCGAGATTCCCCCAGGTACAGTAACTTGTTTAGGCATTGGACCGGCAACGGAAACCCAAATAGACTCTATTACAGGCGACTGTGCCTTGTTCTAAACCAAACATTTTATTTATTGCCGGTATCCTGAGTCCGTATGGCATTCTGGCGCAAAAAGGAAGAAAAGAAGAAATTCGATTATTCAGATGAGACAAAAGAATTATTTGCAGAAAGGGATGCTTTCTATGCCGAGCAGCGTAGAAAATTAGGTGGAGAATCTTCTAATCCTGAACTGGCTAATCAACAAACAGAAGAGTCTAAACCTAAGGAGGAAAATCTGGATGATTTGTTAGGCGGTGGTGATTTCAATCCATACGTGAACAAAGAAGATGCAAGTGCTGATACAAGCCAAAGTGTTGCATCACCCTCACCTCCATCCAGCGTAGCATCAGGTTTTGTTTGTGTTTCTTGTGGCAAGGATTTCGAAGAAAAATGGGGCAAATGTCCCTCATGTGGAGGAGAGATGAAGCAAGTCGAAAGTTCAGCAGCTCCAGAACCAGATACGACGCCATCATTTACTCCATCTCCGGAGTCTACACAATCTGCTCCTACAGATACCAGTGACGATGGGGACCCACTTGATGATTTACTTGGTGATTTCGGAGCATCAGATTCAGAACCTGATGAAGCGTCTGGTGTTAAAATGGCCAATGATGATGACCTACCAACAGATTTCGGTAAATCAGTCTCAAGTCATAGTAATCGGAAAAGAGTACGAAAAGTTAAAAAAGTCAAGAGGCCCCGCAAGTCATTGTAGGGACACTCTCAGATGACAGAATCCGATGGTTTTCAACTGCCCGATACTGCAAAGGATATTGGAATTGCGATAGGAAGTGTAGTAGTAGTTTTCTTGTTGACATTTGCCTATAGTGGCAATTGGCCTCCTATGGTAGTGATTGAGTCAGGATCAATGGAGCATGATAATAATCCATTGTATGAAGAACCAGGCTATACCCATATAGGAACTATAGATACTGGAGATTTAGTCATTGTAAAGAAAGCCG
>CAYSOH010000132.1:0-2933 GCA_964432625.1 uncultured archaeon | reverse complement strand
AAACCTGCCTATGATGAAGGTAGATTCAACGAAGTTGTTGCTGAAGTGAAGAGTATGCTGGGAATGGTTGGTTTCAGAGATGAACAAGTCAACATACTGCCTGCTTCTGGATGGAAGGCTGATAATATCAAAGATAAGGGAGAATTATCTTGGTGGAGTGGTGATACTTTAATGCAGGCTTTGGACAAACTAAATCCACCATCTGGTGCTGCTGATGCAAAAATCAGAATCCCAATTCAGGATGTTTACAAAATATCTGGAATAGGTGCTGTGCCAGTAGGTCGTGTTGAGTCTGGAACAATCAAAGCTGGAACAAAATTGATTTTCAAGCCATCAGCACACTCTGGTGGAAAAGTTGGTGAAGTAAAATCCGTAGAAATGCATCATGCTGAAGTTCCACAAGCAGTACCTGGTGACAATATTGGATTCAACTGCCGTGGAATATCTCATACAGATATTAGGAGAGGTGACGTTGGAGGACCAGAGGATGACCCACCTTCAGTGGCTCGTGCTTTCAAGGCCCAGGTAATGATATTGGATCACCCTAATGTAATAACTGCAGGATACACTCCTGTATTCCACTGTCATACTGCTCAGGTAGCTTGTACCTTTGATAAACTACTTGCAAAGATGGACCCAAGAACTGGTGAAGTTACCGAAGAGAATCCAGACTTCCTGAAAAAGGGAGATGCTGGAATGGTGCTTATCAAACCAACAAAACCTTTGGCTATCGAAGAGCAAGCAAAATTCAAGCAATTGGCAAGATTCGCTATTAGAGACATGGGTGCAACTGTTGCAGCCGGTATGTGTCTCAAAATAGAAGAACACTGGGATTAATTGAGAAAAGATGGCTCCCAAAAAGGCATCAAGTAGAGCTTGTATCTCCTTGCATGCCTTAAGCCATTCAATAGTTGATGGAGTTTGTGAACAGATAAAAACAATTTCTGATAGAACAGGAGTTGGGATGACTGGACCTATACCTCTTCCAACAAGAAAGTTGAAGGTCCCTGTCAGGAAGTCTCCTGATGGTGAAGGATCCGAAACATGGGATCGCTGGGAAGCAAGATTACACAAGAGATTAATCTATATTGATGCAGATGAGAGAGCCATGCGTCAACTTATGAGAATTCAGATACCTGATGGCGTCAAAATCTCAATACAAATACAGACTTAGATATAGGGCGAAAGCAAAAGACAGAACATCGTTGCTGATGAATATATTGGCAGCCAAGAGAATCTAGCGACTTCAACTACTGCATTTGCTGCTGCTTTGATAGTATCTTGATTACCCGGTCCAAGTATCTCAACACCATCAACATACACTGAACCCATAGCAGCTTCTGCTGCAGATAGATCATTGATGGCTTCTTGAAGTGCCTCCTTAGCAGATGGTAATATACCCTCCGAATCAGACAATGGATTGAAACCTCCTGGTTTCACATTAACATAATGATTGTCAGTAGTTGCCAGTAGTACATTGTCAACTATTCCGCTCAAACCTGATTGTAATTCTTCGTTCATGCCAGGGGCCATGCCGTTAGCATCCCAAAGAAGAATAGCAGTACTCTGTTCTTTTGAATCAAATTCCGTACTGATAACCAGAACCCGCAGACCGCCTGGTCCAATTCCTCTACTAATATCCTCACCAGGTATATTTGAAATTCCAACTTTTAGTTTACCTTTTATTGATGATTTACTTGCTTTAACTGCTTTTGAACTGCATATTTCAAGAATTGTTCCCTCTTTTGTGCCAGCCGCTAACGGAGAACGACCCCAGCCCTCTTGATTATGAAGATCTATCATCAATCTCGCACCTCCTGAATTAGATGAGGACCTTTCCAGACGTGCTGACAATTCTGGTAGGATGTCATCACTATCTCCTGGATTCACAAATATGAGTGAACCATTTGCAATTCCAAGGACAATTGCAGAGGGTGTATCACCTTCTTTGAACAGGCCAAAAGAGGTGGTACTATACTCTGCATTCTCCGAAGCCTGAACCATGGCTTTTCCAATTCTAGTTATATCTTCATCCCTCAATGGATTATGATCATTGGTCGAAGCTCCATGAAAAGCAAAACCTAATCCTGGGAGAACTGGATCAATCTTTACAGGTAAATTCGAACCGCCTAAATTTCCAAGAGGTCCTGGATGTATCCCTGGAATTGCCAGAAAAGCTATTGTCTCGCCCTCTTTTCGAATAGAAATCCAACCATTCTTAGTCTCAAAAGTCTGACATATTTCACGAATGGCCTCCGTCAGACGACGGCCGTCACCTGTAGAAAAATGGTCTATGAAAGCCGACATATGTCGTGTTCCACTGACTCCTACTGCCTTCTTGTAAGGCGAGTCAACTAAAAAAAGAAAAAAGTGACTGGCAAAAGCTAAGGCTATAGTTGCCAACAAACCAAAGTTAAATTCAGACATTGATTCTCCGTACCAAAAGAAGTAAATGCTTGCAAAAGGAGAAAGCAATGATAGAGGAAATGCAATGCGTGCCGGTGCACTACCATGTGTACGTAGAGTTAGATACCACAACCCACCCATACATCCAAAACCAAATGCTAAACCTTTGCTAGGTTCATCAAAATAGTCACCAATAGTAGTAGTTACCAACATCAAAAATGAGCCAGTAGCTCCTGTTTGAAGACCATACCTGACTGGATAGCGTCCATCCCAACTCCACGATATGTTTGAGACTAAATATGATACTAAAAGAACGGGAACTGAGAACGTAATTATTGCAAAAATACCAAAATCCAAAGGCGCTTCGGCCCTATCCAGAGTTTTAAGACCCGTGAAAACTAACAAAATTGTAGTTGATAAAAAAAGCATCAGGCTAGGAAGGATTGTAGGAGTGTGGTACAGAAAACCTGTCAAACGTGCAGGAGGTGGAGTTTCTTCATCAAATTTAAGTTCGGGGTGCATATTAT
>CAYSOH010000131.1:0-2979 GCA_964432625.1 uncultured archaeon | reverse complement strand
TGGAGCGATTTTGCATCTTCATTCAAGAATTTACATGAGAAAGCATTGGAGATGAAAAAGAGTAAACCAACTAGGAGACAGATTGAATATTACGAACGTCTTGCATCGTTAATCACCGAGCAGGAATTAAATGAGATTTTAAAGGGTAAAGATCCTTTTTCTATGGATGGCGAAAAAATTGGGGAGGTCATAGATGCTCTCAGAAAAGCTACAGAGGGAGTTGCACTTCCAGCCTCGGCCAAGCAACTATCATTTATAGAAAGTTTGGCAAACGCATTGGAAATTGATGAAACTGCAGCTTGTAATTTAGTTGAGGCTGAAAGCTTTCCAGATTTAACAGGAGGAAAATCAGGGACAGCAAGTCTACTGATAAGCAAACTCAAGGAGAGAACAGATTCAGCGCCTAGGAAGCCAAGCCCCAAGCAAATTAATTTTATTAAGAATCTAGCAAAAAAAGCTGAATTAGAAGAGACGGCTGCCTGCGAATTAGTTGGTGCAGCATCTTACTCAGAACTTTCTGGAGGGCGCCAAGGAACAGCTAGCAAGCTGATAGAGACCTTGCGCAAGCGTCCTCCAAAATAAGTGATCCGACTTTTTTTTGCTTTGGAATGTCCTGGACTAGATGTTACTCTAATTCAGCAAGATTATATTTCTGAGAGGCCCAGCAATTATCACATTACTATTGCCTTCTTAGGAGAACGTTCAGATCCAGTTTTAGAGGCTCAGAGAGTTTCAGAAGCTTGTGTTGGCAAACTTCCTTTAGAAATAGAATATCAGTGTCTCGGGGCTTTTCAACAACCATCAAATGCACGTGTACTCTGGATTGGTGTTAAATCTCAAAAAATCAAAGATTTGGCTTCAGGAGTAAGATTAATTTCAGAATCAGATGATCGTCCATTTCTTCCACATGTCACAATTTCACGTTTTAAACAACAAACCAATCTGGAGCGTCTTGTTTTGGATCATAAGAAATCAAAATTTGGTAGTGGCATAGTGGATAAGTTAATTCTTTTCAAATCTGAATTGACAAGGAAAGGTGCAGTTCACACACCTCTTCACTTTATCGATGGCAATGGCAGTATCAGTAGTAAATAACTAAATTTTTAAACCGAATACAGTCTAAGCAAAATAAGTGGGCGCCAGAAATGAAACTATTTGAACACAAAAATCTGAAGGGTGAACCACTAGAGGACCGTGCCTATCAATCCAACATCTCTAAGTCCTGTCTCAACCAATCAACCCTTGTAATTTTACCAACAGGAATGGGGAAGACAGTCATTGCGCTTAGAGTCATAGTGGAACGACTAGTTGTTGGCCAAATTTTGTTGATGGCCCCCACTAAGCCTTTGGCACAGCAACATTCTGATTTCTTGGCAAAACATGTGTCTTGTGAAGTTAAACTATTCACTGGCGCCATCCCTCCTTCTGATAGAGAACCGTTGTGGAAATCTTCAAAAATTATAGTATCGACTCCTCAGGTTGTTTCTAAAGATATTGAAAACAAACGCATTTCATTAGACAATTTTTCTTTAGTAATCTTTGATGAGGCCCACCGTGCGGTTGGGAATTATGCCTACGTCTCAATTGGAAATCATTATTTGTCGGCAGGAAAAGATCATCTTGCATTGGGAATGACGGCATCTCCGGGAAGTTCTAAATCGGAAATAATTAGATTGTGTAGAGATTTAGGAATTTCCTCGGTTGAAAAGAGAGACGAAACGGATCCTGATGTTGTTTCATATATTCAACCGATAAAGACAAGTTGGATACGTGTAAGTATGCCAGATTCTGTAAAACATATAGCAAATCAGTTACGCGGTTTACAGGACTATCTTTGTGGAAAGTTGTACAAGCAGGGATTCCTAGAACGTCCCCGAAAAGTATCGACTACAATGATACTTGCAGCAGGAAAGAAGTTACAATCTCAATATGCTAGGACCAAGCCTAACACACCTCCTCATATTTTCAATTTAATGACTACACAAGCAATGGCTATGAAGGTGGCTCATGCAGTTCTGACAGTTGAGACTCAAGGTGTCCTTCAATTTCTTGAATATTCTTTCAGAATAGAAAAAGATGCCAAACAAAAGAAGAGAGGTAATAGAGCCAACAAGTGGCTTTCATCCAATTCAGATTGGAAGGTAGCTGTAGAGATAGCAAAATCAAATACGGATGATCATCCTAAGCTTGAAAAATTAGTTGAATTAGTTAGAAATCAACTGAAAAATGGTTTGTCACGTTTCATAGTCTTCGCAGAAATACGGCACACTGCCTCTCTAATAGTAGAACATTTGAGCCATATTGAAGATGCTCGTCCCGTAAGATTTGTTGGACAAGGTTCCAGAGAGGGAGATAAAGGAATGACACAAAAGCAGCAAAAAGAAATTCTATCACGTTTCAGGGAGGAGGAATTCAATATCTTGGTTACAACTTCAGTTGGCGAGGAAGGATTAGATATTCCTTCTACTGATGCAGTCATATTTTATGAGCCCGTATCCTCAGCCATAAGGTTGATTCAAAGAAGAGGTAGAACTGGCCGAAATAGACCAGGCGAGGCATTTATTTTTGTAACGTCAGAGAGCAGAGACGAAGCAGCCCTTTGGAGCAGTAAAGGTAAGGAGCAGAGAATGCACGATTTGTTTTCTGCAGGTAAGATGGAGATTGATTTACCAACTCCAGATGAATTAGCAGGTACTAATGTTGTTGAAAGACCGGACGATGGCTCACCCCAAACAACTTTTCGAAGCAATTAGTTGTCATTGGGACCTAATATTATACCGACCGTTGCAATAGTTCAAATATGCGCAGGAAACCAACAGTTCCGCTTAAGGAAGAAGTAAAGTACGGACATGGTTTCTTTAGAGGTGAAAAATGTCCTCTCAGTGGAGAGGAAGGCGTTTTGGTTATGTCCCCAAGACACTTGGACCAGTTTGGAAGGATAATGGCAGGAGTCTTGCGTCACTTCCCGGACAAATTTGA
>CAYSOH010000130.1:0-2990 GCA_964432625.1 uncultured archaeon | reverse complement strand
AGTAGTTGCTAGATTCCCCTCTTGTTCTTCACCAGTCTCAGTGGACAATAGTTCATCGGGTTTTGCCTCAGAATCCTCAGTCTCAGGTTTATCTCTACCGAAATAGGCAATTATGAGTATCAAAAACAGAAAGGCTGTGTTACAGTAGCCCATGACAAAACCATTTGTATTGGTTGGAGAACTATCATAATCTTCATCAAGTTCAGCTTCAAACGCATCATTAAGCTCGTCATACAAATCATTCAACACATCGGCTTCAAGATAACCTATTCCAAATAGAAGTAAACTAACAGCTACAGTAGTATAGATAAAGAACTGACGATCGCTTAAGTTTAAAGCAGGCACTTTAGAAGATACTACCCCTCTAAGAGGAACCCAGTGATCTGGTCCAGTCGATAAACGGAAGGATGCATAGAAAAAATAAATCCCTGCAATAATGCCGAAAGCCCATGCAGCTTGCCAAAGCACAACTTTCTCTTGCATAAAATCAATAAATCCTTCTATTTTTTCTTCTTCTTCTACTGTGCATCCAAATAAGGTATCTGCACATGATTCTTCAGCGATTTGATTTAAATCCTCTTGCATACCTATTAGCATTCCTGTAAGCATATACGCTGCAAAGATTACAATAAGAGATTGAAGCATACCAAGTCTTCCCATCCACTTGTCGCTTTTCTTGATATCAGTCATATATAACCATGGGAGATAGGTATAAGCGATTTTAGTCCTTAATCAGTTTCTTTGCTGATTTGATTGTCTCTCCAGCTGATATCAGAGCATCTCCAGTTGAATCCACAAGATCTCCTATTTTGTCAGTTGCTCCTTCAGCTTGTTCTGACGCCTTGTCGATAAGGTCCTTTGACATATCAGAGACTCTCTGTGCTAATGATTTCAGGTCATCCATTGCCTCATCAAGACCCAAAGAATCTATTTTGGCCTGTTCCTTATCTACCATTGTGATTGTAAAATATAGGTTCTAATTAAGTCTGTCCTTAATATTTGTAGAACCCTTCTCCAGACTTTCTACCTAATTTGCCTTCTTTTACCATATCTTTCAGAAGCGGACATGGACGATACTTGTTATCATTCATGTCACGATGTAATACTTCCATAATTGCTAGACAAGTGTCCAGTCCAATAAAATCTGCTAATGTCAGCGGTCCCATAGGGTGACTCATGCCCAATTTCATGACTGTGTCTATCGCTTCAGGTTCTGCCACACCTTCCATCACGCAGAACATAGCTTCGTTGAGCATAGGCAACAGGATTCTATTACTGACAAATCCAGGAAAATCATTAACGAGAACTGGTACTTTATTCAAATCCTCTGCTAATTTGAAAGTTGTATCAAATGTACTATCGCTTGTAGATTTGGCACGAATAACTTCTACTAACTTCATGACAGGTACAGGATTCATGAAATGCATTCCTACTACCATTTCAGGCCTTCCACTTGCCTCAGCTAGTATTCCGATGGGAATACTCGATGTATTTGAGGCCAGAATTGCTCCATTCATGCATGATTCACCTAAATCCTTGAACAAATTCTTCTTGATTTCAACATTTTCCACTATTGCTTCTATGACAATATCACATTCACTCAGATTACCTAGTTCTAGAGTAGTTTGAATGTTTCCAAGTGTTTCATCCATATCGCCTTGATTTATTCTTTCTTTAGTGACACTCCTAGATAAATTCCTGTTAATCGTTTTCATACCATTATCAACAAATTCTTGTTTAATGTCACAAAGCACTACTTTCTTGCCTATAGCTGCACAAACTTGCCCGATTCCTGCACCCATTTGGCCAGCACCTACCACACCAACTTTTTCGACTTGCATCATTCACTCAACTTAATCATTATTGCATTCTGGACATGCATTCTGTTCTCAGCCTGGTCAAACACTATCGAATTGTCAGATTCCATTACAGCATCAGTCACTTCTCTATCCCTTTCAGCAGGTAAACAATGCATAAACAGGGTATTCTTCCCCGTCATTTCCATTAACGCTTCGTTCACTTGATAATTCTTGAATATCTTTTCTCTTGCCTCCGCTTCATCCTTCTGTCCCATTGAAGCCCAGACATCTGTATAAATCACGTCGGCATCTTTTACTGCAGACTGCGGTTCATGTGTTATTTCTATGCTTGAAATTCCAGCATCTTTAGTCTGTTTCACTAACTCCTTGTCAGGTTCATAATCCTTGGGACAACAACAGACAAAATTTAAGGGTAGGCGCATTGCCAAATGCAACCAAGAGTGAACAATATTATTCCCATCACCTATGTAAACAATCTTTGTATTTTCAATATTTTCTAGGTGTTCCCATACTGTGAAGATATCAGCCATTATTTGGCAGGGGTGATTGTAATCAGTCAAACCATTAACTACAGGAATAGTAGAGTGTTCAGCCAGTTCTAGCATGTGCTCATGATCGAAAAGTCTGGCCATGATAATATCATTGTATCTGCTGAAGACCCTTGATATATCCTTTATTGCCTCTCTTTTACCAATTCCAATATCATTTGGTCCAAGGAATAATGCGTGTCCCCCCATCCATTCAAATCCAGTTTCAAATGAGACTCTGGTCCTAGCTGATGGTTTAGCGAATATCATCGCCAATGATTTGTTCTTGAATGGCGTGTAATTTTGCCTTACCCTGAAATTTTTCTTTACATCCTTAGACAAATGCAGTATGTCCCACAATTCCTCACTACTATAGTCTGAAATATGGAGGAAATGTTTGACTTTCTTCATTATTCTCTATCTATTCTTGGAGCCAATAAGAATTTGACGTTGCCCTGTGCACCAGTCATATCATCTACAGCAAGGTCAGCATCAACTTTAACGGGAAGATCAGAACCTAAGTTTATATGCAAAATCCGGTCTGAAGGCAATGAATTAACCATAAGTGCAAAATATTCAAGGGAGAAGAGTGAAGTGGCATCTTCCGAGGAGTCTAATTTTTCCAATTGGTCTTTACCCAAAG
>CAYSOH010000129.1:0-2993 GCA_964432625.1 uncultured archaeon | reverse complement strand
CATCAGGGTATTCTAATTCAACATTCAGATTATTATTATTTAGGTAATACTTCGGTTTCAGGTAGTGGTACTTATGATATTCATTTCCATAAAACAACTATAGGAAATTCAGCAAAGAACACTACATTCTCAACTATTTATGTTAACGAGAATGCATACTTTGCGATTTACAATGATTTGACATTAAAATTCATGCAGAATGCAACTGTTGGATTTGAAGATTTAGATGTTAAGTTAGTGAGCGATGGTTCAACCAAATATGCTACTTCATACTATAGCGGAAGCGATTCTAAGACTGACAGTAATGGGTCAATTAGTAAGGATTTCACTCTCAAATTCAGAATTTATGATGGTAGTTCTACTCCTGATGAAGCTAATACCACTTTGTACTATCACTACGGAGTTCGAGCAAAGTCTTACAATATCAATATGACGACATCTCATACAGAGACCGTCACCGTTCCAGCCTTTTGGAAACAGGGTCTGATTGAGAATCTGGATACCGGCCTACAATCCTCTACTATTCAGGATGCAATAGACAATGCATCCTCTGGAGATAGATTACAGCTGTGGGAATGGGATTATGTTGAGTCGGGAATCCAGGTTACTGAGAGAGTTACAATATTTGGTAATTCATCAAGCGTTACTATTAGTGGTAACTGGCAGGATGAAATATTCAGTCTTGAGACCAATTCAATAACATTAAAGAATCTAACAATTCAGAAGAGTGGTAACAATACTGATGATGAGTGTATTGACATCGGTGTCGGTAGCAACATCAAAGTTGACAATGTTATTTTGAAGAATTGTAACATCGGTATTCTGGTAGAGACTAGTAATGTTGTCATCTCGAATGTTACTATTCAGAATTCTGCTAAGGATGGTATAATTGTCAAATCCTCTGGTGTGACTATTGAGAATTCAACTATCAAGAATAATGGTAGAAATGGTATCGAGTTGCATGCTAACACAGTTGTTTACAATAATACAATAGAGGATAACCAAAAAGATGGAATCAACGTAACAGCCAATTCCAATTATGCTAAGATACTGTCCAACACTATAGAAGATAATGATGATCAAGCAATATCGATTTACGGTTCTCATCACGTCACCATCAAGAATAATGAAATAGAGGATAATGACTATGGAATTCTGCTGCATTATGCAAATTTCACTCAGATGCATAACAACGACATCAAGGAGAATGATGTTGGCGGAATCAAGTTTGTATCTACCAAGTACTCTAACATAACGTCCAGCACTATCAAGGACAATAATGGACGTGGTATTTGGTTCAGATCCACTTCAGATAGTAATAACTTGAGAGATACTGCATCTTCAGGAAGTTCAAATAACGATATAGAGCTTGATAACTCAAAGAAGAACACAGGTTTCAACTTTACTTTCGGTAGTGGAAAAATAGCAGTAGATTCGACCTCAGATTTCCGTATCATGAATACATTGAACATCAAATTCGTTAATGGTTCAAGTGCATTCGCAGGAGTTGATCTGGAGTTATTCAATTACGATACAGTTCTCTATGCATCCTCATTTTATGGTGGAAATGATGGTGTTTCTGGTTCTGATGGATTTATTGATGAGGAATTGACAGTAGCTTACGAGATTTACAATGGTAGTTCTACTACTGAGGATGTCGATACTAGCTTGAAGTATCATTATGGTGTTCGTGGAAAGACAATCGAGATTGACATGAGTACGTCTCATACAGAGACTGTAGATGTTCCGTCTTATTGGACCAAAGGACTTGTCAGGAATGTAGATACGAGCACGGACTACTACAAGATTCAACACGCGATTGACAATGCATCAGCAGGAGATACACTGAATGTCTGGGCCTGGACATATTATGAGACTTTAGACGTAGATAGAAAAGTGAATATTGTGGGTAATGGTACTGGAAATACTACAATTGATGGAGAGTCTAGTACAGATTATGTTGTTGACATAGAAACTGATGATGTAACTATTAAATCCTTGAAGATAATTAATGGGAATTCTTATTCTATTATGTTAGTTGCAATTGATGACATAACTCTAGAAAATATTGTGGTACATAATAGCGGTGATTGGGGGATTTATGCAGGCATCTCCGAGGATTTAGAAATTTTGAATTCTGTTGTTAGTTCTTCAGAAGGAGGCATATACTCCGGTGATAGTACTACAATTAAGGATTCAAATGTAATAGACAACAATAACTATGGTATCTATGTGTCTGGACTCGACATAAAAGTTGAAAATTCGACAGTCTCAGGCACCACCTGTAGTGGATCATGTAGCTCCAATGGTTATGGGTTTTACATCGTAAGTAATTCGGCTTTTATCTATAACAACACGATAAGTAATAATTCTAATCATGGTATTTATTCTGCTGCTTCGTCTGTACAAATTGTTAATAATCGTGTAGTAGACAATGATGCTCATGGAATATTAACGAGTGGCAATTACCATAGGATAATTGACAATCAGATTCTTAGAAATGAAAAATCAGGATTGTATATTTCAAGTTCGCCGTACTCCAAAGTTGAAGGCAATACAATAGAGAACAATGATGAATATGGCATTTTGTCTTATAATTCAGATGATAATATGTTTTGGAACAACACACTTTCTTCTAATGATGACAAGGATTTTGGCTTTGATGCTTCATGGGGTAATTATGCAATAAATACGGTATTTTCAACTATATCGGTTAATTCAGCTTCTTCATTAACTCTAAAAGAATATTTCGTTCTTGATGTCAATGATGCTTCTGGAAACAACATGAGTGGTATCGACATCAAGGTTATGGAAGACGACACACTGAAATATGCCTCAAGTTATTTCGGAGGCAGCGATCCTAAGACTGATTCATACGGAACAGTTGAAACTTTCTTGATTGACTATGAGATATATGATAGAGAGTCAACGCCGACAACTATACCTACCTATGTCACGGCCAGAAGCAATGATTGGGTAGAGACCTTTACTTC
>CAYSOH010000128.1:0-3024 GCA_964432625.1 uncultured archaeon | reverse complement strand
ACAGATAGAATTCAATCGTTCTTTATATTGTGGTTAATAGCTTGCGTTATTTTGTTGATTTTTAATGAGGGTTTTGGGAATATTTTAGATGATGCAAAAGCCCACACTCCGGAAGACATTGAATGGGAGTGGTACCATGGTAGCATAAGTGATTACTCAACTTTTGAAGCTGGTTTAGCTCTAGTGTTAGCCATAACTGCTGCTGAGATGTTTTCTCAAGGAAATTGGCAACGTACTTGGGCCTCAGAGGATAATGAGGCTTTACGAAAAGGCGCATTCTTGGCTTCAGGTCTATGTTTTGTAGCGGTTTTATTGTTTGGATTCTTAGGAACCGTTGCTGCAGGTCGGGGAGCACTTTCGGACCCTTCTATAGCCTTCTTTGAACTAATCAAAGGCTACAATGAACTAGTCTTAGCTATGTTTTTGGTTCTTGGAGTTGCTTTAGTATGTTCGAGTATTGATACGCTTCAGAATGCGATAGTGGCAGTGATTTCTAGAGACATAGCAGATTCTAATCTCAACCTCGACCAAGCAAAATATGCAGTAATATCTACAGCACCAATTGCCATATTTTTGGCATGGTATTATGCTGATGATGCCCTCAGTGTTTTTAGAATATTTCTAGTTGCAGACTTGTTTGCAGCAGCTACAGTTCTTCCAATTTTCTTGTCTTTATCAGGTAGAGTAACTGCAAACGGTGGCTTAGTTGGAGCAATATTTGGGTTAGTTTCAGTAGTAATTTATGGCACTTATACTTCAGATTTCGATACCGGAGTAGGATATCTAACAAATCCAGTAAATGATTTGGGACTTGCTAATCTAGACGTATTCTTATCTGCCCTTCTTGGCTCAGCATTGATGACTATTGTTTTCTCGGAAATAGAGAATAGTCAATCGTGAGGCAGCACAAAATCACCTTCAATTAGGAGTAAATTACCACTGTGACATTCAATAGTTACCTCGCCCGATGAACCAATTTCGTTATGAATCCCTCTTCCTCCGAGTCTCAATTTTTCATGTTGTAAGTTCCATCTTGCTCCATTTACACTCACACGTGCTTCCGGCATCGCAATCAATGAGAATAGAGTCTTCTCTTTACCCTTAATTTTTTTCTCCCCATCAACACAGTGAACAGTAAACCTATCATCAATTAATTTTATTCTTGGATCAAATGCCATTCCCAGGGCAGCTAGTGTGTGATCGATACGTCCTCCATCCCAGCCCATTATTGCAATTTCGTCGACTCCCTTTTCAAAGGCATATTCCACAGCTTTTTCTAAATCTGTTTTTTGGATATCCTTATTAGTTATTGTCCAGTCTTCAAGTTTGGTTATGGTTTTTTCCGAGACTGAGTCTAAATCACCAACAATCCAATCTGGAACAATATTGTATTTCAATAATCTATCTGCCCCAGCATCAGCTGCAACAACTAATGCATTTTTCGATAGCTCTATCACTTTGCTACACAGAGGTCTATTTCCTACAACCAATGCCTTTCCCATTTTCATTTGATTAATCTTCCCTTATTTTTATTTATTTGAGCTAGATATTTTTTTCCGAAGAAAGTAAATAATTGACTTCTAAGAGTCATTATCTTCTTATTTTTTGCTTTGGATCTGTAAGTTATCTTATCATAAATGTCCATAAATTTCCCATCAGCATGATATTTTTTTCTGAGTTGTTTGTATTTTCCCTCGTCAAAATGATTCCAGAAATCATCATAATCAAAGTAACAAGTCGAGAAGAAACCTTTGAAGACACCATGGCTAAAAGAAAAATTTTCAAAGGCCTTATTGACCTCTTTTGAAGGTATTCTAGTATTTTTGATTCCATAGATTCCTAAATCTAGAATAATATTGTCTTCACATAGTTCAGGTTTACGTGTACAGAATATTTTGTCAGGATGGTAATGATCAATGCTGGGGCATATCCAGAGCGGATAAGTTTTTGTCATTTTATCAACCAGTTCAAGTGCCTCTTCTAATTTGGATAATGGAACACCTATATCTGTTGCAAGTACGTACTCATCTCTTGTATAATCTCCAACCATATGGCTTGTAGCTGTAAAATATTTGTTAATATTCAATTCATCGGATTTAAGTAATTTTTTAGGTATGGTTGCATATATCAAGCCAGCGTATACAAAATCGCGAATTTTGTAAGGAGTATACAGATAGTGTCCCCAAAATGCAGAGTAACTATATCTTTCTAAATAGTCTACTAAACGTAAGTAATTTGATTCTTTCTTTTGAGCTATTTGTGCGTAAAGGCACATACTCCTTTGTTTGAACATGTCCTTGTCCCGAGTCACCCATATTTTTTCTGAGTCTACATCTTCCACATAATTCGCGACTACAATTGTAAAGTCATTTTTGTCATTTACAAAAGCCTCTACAAAGTCGTCTTTGGCATCCTGTATTACCTGTCTGAAATTATTGTAGAATCCATCGAATGAATCATGGTGTAAGTAGTCAACTTTGACATATTGCATGCAAGGAATCAATTTCAATTTTACACGAGTGATGATTCCCATGGTACCATAAGTTCCCCCAACTCCATAATATAGGTCAGAATTCTTGTTTGCAGATACATCTTTTATGATTTCTCCATTACCTAATATTATATCAAAGTCCATTACATTATTATTGAAAAATCCATTCGAATAGGAGTTTGATCCTAATGCGATGCCTCCCAAACATCCTCCGGCGGTAAAATTATCCCCCTCAGGTAATGATGGGACTATTTTATCCCTTTTTATGGTCATACGATTTATTTTGCCAACTGTTACAGCTGACTCACAATCTATCCAATTATCACTGATAGATAATATATTGTCAAGGTCGTTGGTGTCTATTCTCTTTTGCTTTTTCTTAAAATTTAAATCTCTGTGGTTGTGCCCTTTTCTGTTGGTTGTAACAAGATTATCATTTCTTTTGAGTACATCGGATATTTTCTCTATTTTCTTCTGGTAATCATCGTATTTCATTATTTGTTTCCATAAAATTGGCCTTTACACTATGATAA
>CAYSOH010000127.1:0-3033 GCA_964432625.1 uncultured archaeon | reverse complement strand
TCCTATGGTTGGTATTTAGATATCAGAAAATTTGGTAGCGTTCCTCATTCAGGCTTTGGGCTTGGCATTGATAGAACTGTAAGCTGGATATGTGGTTCAGATCATATTAAACACGTAATTCCTTTCCCACGCACTATGCGCAGGACCACTCCTTAGAATGGCAAAAGTTATTAAATTTGAAGAGGAGCCACTGGAAGGGTTAACTTGTCCAAGAGGCTGTGGAAAACTACGCTACGGGCGATCTATGCATTATGTAAAAAAAACTAATAATTGTAAAAAATGTAATGGAATTGCGGTGACCTTGGACGAACTTAAGAATTGGGAGAAGGTGGGAATAAAACTGAGAAAAAATAAATTGAGAGAAGCTTTGAACGCAGGTGAACCAAGTTCACTTGATTGCCCCAAATGTAGAAAAAAAATGCTTGAAATTGAACTATTCTACAAAAGAGGTAGATTTATGTCAAGGATGGAGGAAGACTCTAAGAAGCCTTTAAGCAAACAACCTTTTACAATTGTTGGTGGGATTCCAATTATAGGTGAGATTTTTCGTGCAGTGTTCTTGACAGTCGATTTAGCCGGAGATTTGAAACATGGTAAACTCGATAAATCGGTTACAATAGATGCCTGTTCATCATGTATCATTTTCTGGTTTGACAGGGCTGAACTGGGAGTAGTAGCTTCAAATGATCTTACTACCAAATGATTATTCTTTTAGTCTAGCTATTAAGTCAGATTTCTTTCCAGAAACAGGCAGTCCTTTTTCTTTGAGAGCATCTTTGAGCTGTGGCACGGTCATTGAATCATAATCTGGAGTTCTAGGTGCTTCATCTTCCGAATCAGGCGTTCCATCACCATCAATGTCTCCTTCACCATCTTCTTCCATTGGTCCCTTGACCTTATCTTCGCTTGGGCCGACTCCACCAAAGTGTTCCAGAGAACGGCCAGCTCTTCTACGAACGTATGGATCATCATCAGACAATGCTTTCACAAGAGCTTCCCTCGCATCACTAGAACCTGCAAAACGGCTTAGTCCTTTAGCTGCATGCCAACGCGTGTATCTATCATCGTCATCGATTCCTTGTATCAGATAAGGCATTATTGACATTCTTCCAGTTCGGCCAATAGCATCCATAGCAGCCCTTCTTGCATAGAAATCACCGTTCTTTAGCCCGTTATTAATTAATGGCTCAAGACCCATTTCAGTCATGCCCTGAAATAAGTCTAAAGCGGCCTTGTTTACATACGAGGCACTGCTTCCTGCATCGGACTTCCCGTATAGCTGAATCCATCTTACTAGTTCCGCAGATATAGCTCTCTCATGCAAAGGCAGCATTCCCTTCAGTGCATTCAGAGCTTCATGCCTAGTCATAAAGCGGTCATTGCCTAAATCGACAATCAAATCCTCTATCCTGCCTGAAGTGCCGCTGCTTATCTCAGATTCTTCATCCATGATAATCTATCCTCCACCTACTCACACTATTTAAACATGGTGCGTAAGCACCTTTGTACAGTATGGATACTAAGATAATATCACACAGAGGCCGCACGAAGTTAGGCAGTCCTGATAATACAGTTCATTCAATCACAGATGCTATCGATTTGAAGGTAGACATGGTAGAATTTGACGTTCGTCGAACCAAGGACAGACAATTGATTTGCTTTCATGACGCCCAAATTGAAGGAAAATTGGTTGGAGATATATTATTTTCAGATATAGCAGAGATCAATCCAGTAGTTCCAACTCTAGAACAGATTCTTTGGACAGCTAAGGGAAAGATAGAGATTGATGTAGAATTGAAAGAGTCTGGATATGAGGACGAGGTAATATCAATGGTTACAGATTACTTCGACTATAATGAGTTCATAATGAAATCTTTTGATAGAAATACTGTGAAAAGGATAAAGGAAATTGATTCTCGCATACTAACAGGCCTATTATTGGGTGAAGAATGGAACCTTCCACAATTTATTGCAGTTCTAAAAGAGTCCTTTACTGGTTCTGGAATTTCTATTGATGGTGCAGATTTTCTGTCACCTAATTTTAAGATAGTTGAGGTTGGCTTAATGGAAAGATTGCGAAAAAAGAAAATTCCAATACAAGTATGGACAGTTAATGATGAAAAGTTGTTGGAGAAACTAATTAGCGAGGATATACATTCAGTCGTGACTGATATTCCTGAACGTGCAATGGAGATAAGGGAGTCCCTTCGAAATGTTTAATATTGAAAAATTAGCTGACTATGCACCTTTTTGTTTTTCTTGTTTAGGGCGATCTGTAGGTCGTGTAGGTTTTGGTTTAGACAATCGGGAAAGAGGATTGGAAATGATTAATCATTTAGAATCTAGAGATTCGTCTTTGACTGAGAGCAATCTAATTTGCTCCTCCGAAAAATGTAAAATATGTGATGGATTGATCGGAGAGATAGATAATTTCATAGAAATAGTATGTGAATCAATATCAGAGTATTCAGTTTCTTCGTTTAAAGTTGGCACAATTGTAGATAAGGATATACTTCAGACGGAAGAAGCATTCCAATCATTGTTTGACTCTGAAGGAGAGTCAATTAAATCTCAATTGAATCGGGAAATAGGAATTGGCGTTCACAAAGAATCAAATATTGATGTAAAAATTGAGGATCCTGAAACTGTAGCCATTGTAGATACCAGGTATGATACGATAGACCTCGAAGTAAAGTCACTCTTTATTGAGGGAAATTACAACAAATATGATAGAACTATTCCTCAGACATATTGGCCTTGTAGTAGCTGTAAAGGAGATGGATGCAAGAAATGCAATGACACAGGTCAATTGTATCCAGATTCCGTCCAATCACTTATCTCAAGAGACTTTGTCGAGGCTAGCTCATCTACAGAGGATTTATTTCACGGAATGGGCAGAGAGGATATCGATGCGGCAATGTTAGGTGAAGGTAGACCCTTCGTATTGGAATTAAGAAAACCAAGGAAAAGAGAAATTAATTTGAACGCAATTGCAGATAATATTAATTCAAATAATAAGGATCGCATAAAAAT
>CAYSOH010000126.1:0-3042 GCA_964432625.1 uncultured archaeon | reverse complement strand
ATATATGCAAGACCTGAAGATATCATGCCATTGCCTCCACAGATTTAGCTAAATCTTCAACAAGGCTTGAAACTGAATCTGAATTGTCTCCAAAGATGTACAGAGATGGTTCAAATCCGTGTCCACCTTCATCTACCAAAGCATTGACATCTGATATCTGAGAATCAACAACCAGAACATCGCCGTTCCTTTCTAGCTTCGTAAACTTCAAGTTAATCTTAGATGCAATATCAGATATAATCGAATCCCATCTCAGATTAATTATGACCGAAGATTCTGGATTATACTTTCGAATTCCTAAGAGTAAGGACGAAAGATGTGAGGAGGAACCAAATTTAGGGGAAGACAAAGGACGTGCTTGACTGCCTATTGGTGTCAATCTGCCCGGAAAGGCTGCAATTCCAGAACGGTCTTTTGCACCTGATTCAGCAATTGCAATGTTCACCCTGACTTGTGGTGATAGCAATGGAATTGCGTGTGACAGACGTTTACGCATTGACGAAAGATTCTCCAAAACTTTCTCTCTATTGTCTTGTACTGGGAAACGGATAACCAATTCTTGATTATCTATCACTAACTTAAGTTGCCATTTTGAGGATTCACCGCTCTTCAATAATTCTGCCAAATTTCTAGCTGACTCTTGTAAATCACTTTCAATAGGCTCACTATAGGTTGACGGTAAGGTGTGCAAATAGTTCCCTGCCATCACCTGACTTACTCCCAACGATTTGCCTAACTTAGCTTGAGTCCATCCTTCCTCTGCAAGTATTCTACAGACTCTACCTCTTAACTCTTTGAACAGATTACCTGTCAATTCCACCGGCATCATATTAATCAGTTATAGAAATAGAAAAGACACTTATAAAGTTTGTACAAACCTTTTAGCAAGGGGTCTACTAAACGAAGTTTAGAGGTACTATATTTGGCTGATTCAATACCCATCTCAGAAGAAATTTTGGAAGGTATTTTTGATGAAACTGGATATGATCGAAATAATCTTTCTATTCGTGAAACAAACAGATTGGCAACGTTGATAAGCAAAAAAGGGAATTTTGAATTTGTCAGAATGGAAATGGGAATACCAAACCTTCCTACTCCTGACATTGCAAAAAAGGCTGAGAAAGAGGCCATAGACAGGGGACTTCAAGGAATGTATCCTCCCTTTGATGGAATTCCGGAGCTAAAAAGTGCTGGGAGCGAGTTCGTTAAAGCTTTCCTAAACTTAGATGTATCTCCTGAACACGTGATACCTACGTGTGGATCATTACAAGGAGGGTACATTTCTCAAGCATTAGCTGGGAATATGCACAAAGGAAAAGATACTATTCTCTATCTTGATCCTACCTTTCCCGTAACTAGATATCAGGCTAAATTCTTAGGGCTAAATATTGATGGAATAGAACTCTACGATAACAGGGGTGAAAAACTTTTAAAAGCCATAAAAGAAAAGATTTCTTCGGGGAATGTTGGAGGATTACTGTGGTCATCACCGAACAACCCAAGTTGGTCTTGTTTGAATGAAGAAGAATTGAAGGGTATTGCTGAATTGTGTGATGATAATGATATACTAGCAATTGAGGATCTTGCATATCTAGGGATGGATTTTAGAAAAGACTATTCTAAACCTCACACTGAACCATACATCCCTACTGTTGGTAAATTTGGCAAAAACTGGGTTACACTAATCTCTGCCTCAAAGGCATTTTCCTTTCCCGGACCAAGGTGTGGGCTTGCAATCATTTCACCTGAATTGAACAGGCAAGAATTTGTTCAACTGGAAAAATTTTGTGGAAGAAAACGGTTCGGACACGCCTTTTCACTCGGCGGATTGTATGTTACAACGTCTGGAACCAGTCATACTGCGCAATTTGCTTTGGCTAAGGTCCTAGAAAAATCAACTAGTGGTGAATACAACTTTATTGATGTGACGAGAGCGTATGGACAAAGAGCAAAAGATGTTCGTAAAATATTTCTAAAATACGGCTTTAAGCAAGTTTATGAAAAAGACATGGATGAAACTGTAGGCGACGGATTTTACTTGACAATGTCCTATCCAAAATATGACGGCACGAATCTAATGCTGGAATTGCTAAAGTATGGAATATCCACAATTACTCTAAAATCGACCGGTTCAAATAGACATGAAGGGTTGCGAGTTTGCATATCCTTTGTTGACTCGAAAGACATCCCTGTCTTAGAAGATAGACTAAAAAAATTCATGGAGAATAACAGTTGAAAGCCAACGAAATAGATTTGGATAACCTGACCTTCAGCTTTACTGAAACCAGATCAATGTATGTGGCAAAATGCAAGCAGAACAGTGAATGGGAAACAGGGAAGATAGTACCTTTTGGTAATTTGAGCTTATCCCCTGCCGCGACCGTACTAAACTATGGTCAGGGTTTATTTGAGGGAATGAAAGCATACAGATGGGATGACGGGAGGGTTACAATGTTCCGACCTGAAAGGAATGCAAAAAGAGCTGCAAAAAGTTGCAATAGACTATCTATGCCTGAAATTCCAGAAGCGCTTTTCCTAGATGCTGTCAAGAAAGTGGTAAGGGATAACTCAGACTACATTCCTAGTACAGCACAAGGCGCACTATATGTCAGACCAATTATATTTGGATCTGGAGAAGGAGTGGGAGTAGCTCCATCTACAGATTACATGTTCATAGTGTACGTTAGCCCAGTCGGGCCATATTTCAAAGGAAGATTGACTCCGATAAAACTAATCGTCACAAATGACTATCACAGAGCACCATTGAAGGGAACTGGTGGTGTGAAAGCAATTGGAAATTATGTTCCAGGAATGCTACCAAGTGGATTGGCAAAAAAGGAAGGTTATGCTGAAGTGATTTACCTAGACGCAGCTGAGGAAAAATACATCGAAGAAGTAGGTGCTGCGAACTTTTTTGCTGTAAAAGGTAGGAAGTTGATAACACCTGAACTTACTGGATCAATCTTACCTGGAGTAACGCGTGAATCTGTCATAAAACTAGCTAAAGATAAAATGGGAATGGAAGTCGAAGAAAGAAGAATC
>CAYSOH010000125.1:0-3054 GCA_964432625.1 uncultured archaeon | reverse complement strand
GGGCCTAGTCCTTAGTGGTGCGTGGGTTCAAATCCCACCCCCCGCACCAATTATTCTACTAACGAAAATTCAATACCTTTAGATTTTACTAAATCAAAGCCACCACTCGGCAATAGTTTTTCAATGTCTGTAGATTCTGCACCAAATGATTCTGAAAGTTTGCGGATAACTATCTTTCTCTCTGTAAAACCGGGTCTAAATATTACATATTTTTCTGAATGTTTCTCAATAGAACTTATTGGCCCACCCATAAATTTCAAATTATCATCATACGAAATAAGACCAATTGCCACATTCAGTTCAAGATTACGATGCCAATTACGCTTGCCTCTGATAACAAAAGCTCCCTTAGCAAGAAATTCACCTGTATTAGGCGTCTTAGAAACTTTATCATTGTCAACCCAGAAAGAATGCCCGCCTGAGACTCGAGCTCCCCAAGCTTTACTGTATGATAAACTAAAGTTACAAGCTTCTAACATGGAATGCTCTGAGGGCTGAACTCCATTCACATTCTTTACTACTACACTAGGTGCTCCGTGGATATCTGCATGTGCATACCTATCGTTTGACTTCAGATACTTTTTAACTACTTGTTCATTAGATCTAGCATCCTTACCTGCAACTGCGATTTCACCATCTGTGGTAATAAACCACCTAAATCTCTCAAACCATTCAATATTCTTATTTTTAATTATTTTCTTTTTAGGCTTTGAAATGGGTTTAGAAGCTATAACTTCTCTTGTCCTTTCAGCCTTTCTATCCATTTCCTTAGATTTATCAAAATATGAGGAGGCATTGGCTTCAAGTGACTTTGTTTTATCAATCCAAATATTACTATTATCTATCTTAATTACTACTTCGTCATCATCATTCTCATAATCAATCATCTCTCTAATTTCATTTAATCTGGAAAAAACAATATTACCTTTTTCTCTAAAATCTTTAGATTTCAAATTATATTTTTCAATAGCTTTATTCTGATGGTCTATACGAATTTCATCTGAACTCTTAACTTCTTTCTTTACTACTACAATACTTGAGATATATCTCTCTACGGCCTCGTCAAGAGACGGAAATGTTTCATTTGATTTCATACCCAAATCAAACGAGGAAACCGTAAAATTCTTCCCTTCATTATCAAGGAAAATAGTAGGCTCAATAATCTCATTCAATATTCTTTTCAACTCATCATATATTTCTTGGACGGATACATCAGAAACATTGGTCTCTCTCTCTATATTCAAATTATTACATATTAATGTGGAAATATCACCTCCAACATTACAGTCAATTGTTAAGGCGGCCCCTAGAGCTCTCTGAGAGTTTACTAATTTATCTCTGAAAACATCTAAGTTTACCGTGAAGGGATCTATGCTTGGAGGTGATTGATATGCTAGGCCAGATTCAAGAGATCTATGACGGAATTTTTGCTTCCGCATAACAGATAAAATTTTATTATTTGAGCACAAGACAATATTGCCTTTATGAAACATTTCAAAAATTAATGTTATGTGCTCCTCTTTCCTAACAAAAGAAATAGATAAGATTCTATCTCCATTTATTTGCTCTATTGATTCTATCCTAGACTTCTTAATAAGTTTCCGAACCTTTTGTACGAAAACACCCTGATTTGATTCTGTACTGATTGTCTCCTTAGTAATATATGCCCAACCAGATAAATCTATCAATAATCTTACTGTACCTTTCTCTCTAGAACGCAGTTTCAGAACTATCTTGTTTAAATCAGGCCTACCAAACTGATCTACTCTAGAACCAATAAGTGTCTGCCAGCCTTTAACCAAATGGCCGATATCAGGACCAGTCAGGGCTTTTTTCATAGACCCTTATAGACGACTTGTGAGGTTTACTCTTCCAAGTCTTCTTTATTGCGGTAATAGGATGATAACAACACTGCTGCACCAACTGCTGCAGTAAGTGCTAAGAAACCCACGTAGAAAGAAGGATTACTTGCTTTAGTCCTCACAACCTTGAAAGTTGTACTTCCCTGATTATTGTCTTCATCTGTTTCCTCTAAGTTATTTGTTGGGTCAACCATTACTTTGATTGGAATACCTGCTTCATCATTGTCATGAGCTCGTGATGGATTCCAAAATATAGAAATCTCCGTCTCTTCGCCATGGGCCAGTGAATCTATAGTGTGTGTAGTCCCATACTGGGAGCCGTCAACAAAGAATTTGACTTCCACGTCCGTAGCAGTTGTTCCGCTAGCGTCAGCAAAACCTCCATTATTCCTTATCTTGGCGGTGATAGTTACTCTCTGTGAATTACCACGTGGGTCTATCCAAGCCCCTGTATGACTGAAAGAAATATCAGTGTCCTTGACCTCAAGATCAGGTTCTGGTATAACTACATCGAAATCACATGAATCACCTGCTCCTCCAGTTGAAGTAACTGTAAGTTCAATGGTGTAAACTCCTGGCCTTGCATCGGACGCCGGTTCTATACTAATGGAACCATCTGCGGAATGAACTGCTGAAGCAGAATCATCGCTTTCCCCAGTAAGCTCCTTACCATTAGCCAAGCCTGGAGCAACTGTCCAAAAGCCAGTTTCTGCACCTGAGTTGCTGGTTACATCCGTAGCAAATTGATATGTGTCAGTGTTCCAGCCCGTGTTAGTAACGGTGTATGACCACTGATAAGTATTACCTTGGTACATTTTATCGTCACCCGTACTGGAAACTTCAGCACATTCTACCTCCATCTTATATGGTTCTCTTGCCTCGTATTCGATACTAATTGTGTTAGTAATATTAGAGGATGAAGAAGGTGCTGAGGTATCGGTTTCACCATCGTCACTTCCACTAGGCCCACCACTGTACCACAGTGGATCTGTTTTTCCAGTAACACTTATAGTATTGGTATCACCTTCACTACAAACTCCTTCGCAGTACACTGTAAGCTTAACGGTCGCACTGCCTCCCTTATCCAAGTTAACTATATTATCCTCTAATTCATCATAACTTGTATCAGTAAGCTCAGAAACCCAATCAACTCCACTAGCCCAACTAACATAAAGATAAACTTGCATCGTCC
>CAYSOH010000124.1:0-3062 GCA_964432625.1 uncultured archaeon | reverse complement strand
CGGTTAAGTATATATACTGTCCACTTCCTGTAATCAAAGGTGAAAACCAATGGCTGAAGTTGTAGCTAACACAGGAGTAAGCAAGGATGCCGGGTATTTGTATTACTTGGGCAAAGATGGTAACGTATGGCGTACCAAGATGGCACGTGGTGGAAAGAAGACCGGCGGAGGACCAGAAATGGTAGCTACCGCAGGTGTTTCCCGTGAAGACGGTTTCCTATACTACATTGACAAAGGTGGAAATGTAGCTAGGTCTCCAATGGCTCGTGGCCGCAGATAAGTATAACCAGATATACACGGTTGTTTAGCCCAAGCATATAGCTTGGGCTTCGTTCTTTTTAGGGCAGAGGTCGCTTAGCCCGGTATAGCGCCGGCCTTGAAAGCCGGTGGGAAATCTCCCTCGGGGGTTCAAATCCCTCCCTCTGCGCCAAAATTGTAGAAGTTAGGGATTAAGAGTATAAGAGTTTCAAATTCTTGTCTCTACTACTTATTTCTTCGAGAATCTCCTCTATAAAATCGTCTAGTTTTATTTTATTTCTCTGATTCCCTTTTCTTCCTCTAATGGCTACAGTTTCCTCAGCAGCCTCGTCTTCTCCAATTATAAGCATATACGCAGGCCTCATTTTCCGATGAGTTCGAATCTTTTTCCCAATGGTATTATCAGAGAAGTCAGTTTTGGTACGTATGCCTGCTTTCTCAAGAGCATTTGCTACTTTAGCGCCATAGTTGTTTTGTTTTTCTGATATAGTCAATACATGAGTTTGTATTGGAGAAATCCACGTTGGAAAATTTCCTGCCCAATGCTCCGTCAAAAACGCTACAAATCTTTCATGAGTGGAAAGTGGTGCCCTATGTATGACGAAGACTTCCTGATTTTCACCTCCAGTATGATCAATGTACGATAATCCAAAACGTTCTCTGGCTGCAAAATCAAGTTGAATGGTCGACATAGATTCTTCACGACCTAGCAAAGTTGTGAATTGCACATCAATTTTTGGACCGTAAAATGCAGCTTCACCTTCACTTTCTTCATAAGGCACATTTAGTTCCTTCAATATTTTTCTAAGATAATTTTGTGTAGTTTCCCAGTTTTCCTTACTACCTATATATTTTTCAGTGTTATTTGGATCCCATAGTGAAAGGCGGAAGAAGTAATCCTCAAAACCAAAGGTTTCATAATAATCACGTACCATTTTTATGTTATCTGCAAATTCTTGTGCTACTTGATCTATTGTACAGTATATGTGCGCGTCATTCATAGATAACATTCTAACCCTAAGCAACCCGGTTAATGTTCCCGATAATTCTTTTCGATAAACAGTTCCATATTCTGCAATCCTTAGAGGCAGTTCTCTGTAAGATCTCTTTTTATTTCTATAAATTAAATGGTGCATTGGACAATTCATTGCTTTTAGGTAGTAGGTCCCATCATCCATTTCCATTGGAGGATACATTGTATCTGCGTAGTGTGGTAGGTGCCCACTGGTCTCGAAAAGTTCTTTCTTTCCTAAGACAGGAGTGGTAACTCTTTCGTAACCATAAGTTTCTTCAGTTTCCATTGCAAACTTTTCAATTTCATTCTTCAGAACTTCACCATTAGGAAGCCAGAGAGGAAGCCCTTTCCCAATCTGCTCATTGATCATGTAAAGTTCCATTTCTTTGCCAATTTTTTTATGATCTCTTAATGCAGCTTCTTGGATTTGTTTTTCACGTTTTCTGAGATCCTCTTTTTTAGCATAGCAAATCCCATAGATTCTTGTCAGGGGTTTTCTTTTGGAATCCCCCCTCCAGTATGCTTGACTAGTGCTTGTTAATTTGAACCATTTAATTTTCGAAGTTTGCGAAACATGTGGACCTCTACAAAGATCTACAAATTTCCCTTGTCTGTATGCTGAAGAGCCTACATCATGCCCAATCTTGTCATCCATGATTTCAAGTTTGAATTCATTATTGGAAAACATTTTTCTCAGCGTTTCATTATCACATTCTTCACGCACAATTTTCAGGTTTTCTTTAGAGAGTTGTTTCATTCTCTTTTCTATTTTTGGAAGGTCTTCCTTGCTTATAGGTTCCATATCAAAATCATAGTAGAAACCGTGTTCAATTGGCGGGCCAATAGTTGGCTTTGCTTCAGGAAATATATCTGTTACAGCCTGTGCTAATAGGTGGGCACAGGAGTGTCTAAGGATGTAGAGTCCTTCCTCAGATTCTACATCAATTGGCCTTAGCTTACAGTCATAATCTAGCGGGTGATTCATATCTCTTTCAATTCCGTCTATCATGCCTGCAATGGCACTAGACTTCCGTCCATTAACATCAATTATAACGTCTTCAACACGAGTTCCTTTTGCGTATTCTCGACTTTCATTGCTGCCTATTTCGACCTTAATCATTTTCTTTACTGTATTGTGTATCCACACAACGATTATTAACAGTGTACGTCCTTCTACATCAATATCGAATTTATCTTATTTTCTATTAAATTATACGCTTATCTCAGTACTAGGAATTTAGCATAGCATTAGTCATTTTCTCAAGTAAATGCTTATACTCTGTCTACTTTGCACTTTTTGAGATATAGTCATGTCAAATGGTTCAAAGAAGGGTCAAAGACGACGTTCTAGGAAGCGTCGCCCCAAGGGTAATAAGAATATTTTGAAACTCTCTGTTGCAGCAGTGACCATTGTTATCATAGCTATTTTTCTATCTGCAGCTATTCCTGATTTTGCAACCATAATTGCAGTCATTTGCATGTTGGCATTAGGCGTAATATTTTACTTGATGGCCACGCGCCAATCCAAACCCCGAAGGAGAAAACGTAAACCTCGAAAAAGCGAGAGTAAGGATGCCGATCCTCAGTTTTACACTGCACTTCCTTCTTCTCTTGGTTTAACAGAGATTCCCGAAGAACCACCTAAACCTCAGGTCAAGTTGCCACCAAGGCCAATTAGGGCAGCTAGAAGAAGGCGCGATTTCATTACTTATCCAATGGCGGTTGGCAGTGGAAATTATTCGGATTCTTATGTTCAAGTTGACAAAGATACAGTTCTACGTCTTCGCTC
>CAYSOH010000123.1:0-3113 GCA_964432625.1 uncultured archaeon | reverse complement strand
CCATCGGTGTCTGGATTTAGTGGATCAGTACCTATTCCTTCTTCATATTCGTCACTCAGACCGTCTTCATCAGTATCACTTATCTCATAATCAGTTCCAGGTTGTGTTCCATTTCCAACTACATTGTCCGCTTCACCAGTAGTAGTTTGTGCATTCATATCACAAGTTGGACATTGAGTCGATGACGTCGGTTCAAATTCTACCCACCCGAGTTCATCCAATAAGACCTCAGCGTATGCGTGCCCATGGAGCATAGTAATTACTCTCGTGTCTTCTTCTATTGAGTAACCTGTACTTTCTCCATAGCCATTACTTTCCCAAGCCTCAGGAGTATAAACATCACCAGGGCCATTTCCTTCGATGTATCTTGCAGGTATACCATTTAATCTAGCTAGGACGGTAAATGCTGATGCGAAGTTTGTACACTTTCCAGACATGGCCGTATTCCCAAACAGGAAATAATCAACAAAATCATGGCCATTTGGAGTTAGAGTTCCGTTGATATTGTAATAGTAATTGTTTCTTAGGTAGTACATTATGGCCTCTGCCTTTTCATAATCTGTTGTTTTACCTTCAGTTATTGAGGCTGCCAAATCATAGACGTCGTTGTTAGGTCCACTTCTAATAGGAAAATCTGGCACTTCAACTAATTTAGAGTCGAATTCAGAGGGGGCGTTTGCGGCCCTTAAAACAGCTTCAGGCCTGTTATATTCAGTCATCGTGAATGAATAGCTCTGAGCATAACCATCAACCTGTAAGTTGAAAGCACTATCCATAGTTACAGGGTTGGCGATGAAGACTGAATTGGTGTATAAGGCAGTTGAAAGGTAACCTTGTGCAGGCATTACCCAGTTCATAGTGTATTCGAATTCTTCGCTTGTAACATCTGGGTGCGTTACTAAGTAATCATAATCATAATCAAGCGATCCGGTGTACCAATATCCAGGATCATCATTTATGCCGGTTTCAATATCGTATTGTTCACAACCGGGTGCAGGACACCATTGGCTACGTGTATACGTGTCTGTAGCTTCATCATATCCATTATCATATATGTGTTTAGCTGCAGTCCTCCAGTATTGAGGGTTTGTTGTTGGTTCTTCACAATTATCACAAGTTACTGTGAATTTTACAGCCATTAAAACGGCTAAAGGATAGAAACCTTCTAGCCCCCCTCCTACCCCGTTAGCATCAGGCTGTGGCGTCCAGTCATTGTTTTGTGACATTTCCTCAGCCCATTCAGGTAGAGGCGGATCATCATCAAGTTTGTCAGATATCCCGTCTCCATCACTGTCAGGATTATTAGGGTCAAGATGATCAATCATGTTCTCATACATGTCAGGAATTCCATCGAGATCAGTATCCTTCATCTCCTCTTGGTCAGATATCCCATCACCATCAGCATCTGGGTCCATACAGTTACTAATCCCATCACCATCTAAGTCGCCTTCACAATCGTACAAGTCCTCCATATTCGGAGGAACAAAATCTTCATTCACTAAATCGTTCCAGAAGTCTTGTTCAGCCAAGTCTGAGATACCATCATTGTCCATATCAAAATCATTAGGATCAAAACCTAGAGATATCTCATAATCATCAGATAGCCCATCACCGTCACTATCTCTGTAAGGAGGTTCACCATCATCTCCTAATTTGTCAAGATTTTCTATGCTTGATGCTCTTGAAAGAAAAGGAGAATATGGTAGAGCAGTGAGTAGTAGGATGGCAACAATCAAGGCTTGATATCTCTTCCCGCGCATACGATAAATCCGGTACTCCAGAGAATAAGTATCAATATATCATTTAGGTCTAGTAAAATGGCGCCCGCGCCGGGATTTGAACCCGGGTCCTCAGCTCGACAGGCTGAGATGATAGGCCAGGCTACACCACGCGAGCGCGATGGCGGACCAGAGCACTTCGTATATAGCCTTTGCCAAAAATTTACATGCCCATATTTAGGCGAAATGTTGGATTTCCGGCTTCACTATTTCCAAAAAATTCTTCAGATTCTCCTTCTTCCATCATAGCTCCCATCAGAACACCAACAGTCTCTTGTAAAAATCTAAGTTCGACCTGAAGCTCCGATATTGTCTCCTGAAGCTTCTTTATTTCATCTGATTCTGTGGTCACTGAATAGTGATATTGTGCCCCCTTATAACAGTATCTTTAATTTTCCAGTTTTTCTTTTAGAACCGGTATTATTTCAAAAAGATCGTTAACAATTCCATAGTCAGCAACTTTGAATATGGGGGCGTCAGAATCTTTGTTTATCGCAACAATGAATTTAGATCCACTCATGCCACCCAGATGCTGTATTGCTCCTGATATTCCTACAGCCATGTAAAGATCTGGGCTGACAGTCTTTCCAGTTTGTCCGACTTGATGTGAATGTGGTACCCATCCAGCATCAACAATAGCTCTACTTGCACCAGCTGCAGCACCCATGGTTGCAGCCAGCGGTCTTATCAATTTTTCATAGTTTTCTGGACTTTCTAATCCTCTTCCACCACTAACAACTATACTAGCTTCAGTCAGTTCAATTGTTCCAGCCCCGATATTCTCGATAGAGACAGTGTTTAGAGTTGAATCAGGTATCGAACCAGAGAAATTTTCTATACTTCCAGACCATGATTCTCCTACAGGATAAGCATTACTTCGTATACTCGCAACTAAAGGACCTTCAGGATTAGACTTAGCCAGAACTTTACCAGCATAATTCGGTCTCATAAAGCCTTCATTGGTAGCCTCCAAACAGTCTCCTAGATAGCTCCATCCTAGTTCTGCAGCAACTCTTGGGCCCAGATCTTTTCCCATGGTGGTTGCTCCCATCAATACTCTGGTTGCATTGTTTTTTTCAACAACTTGGGAAACGATAGATGCATACTTTGCAGGATCATAGTGTTCCAATGCATCATCCTCCGCGATCACTATTTTACCTGAGGCCAGCTTCATTGCAGCTTCTGAAATGGTCTTACCCATAACCAATCCTACTACGTCACCCATTCCAGCAGCAACGCCGGCGACTTGCTGTGATACGTCCTTTATTCCATCTCCATCTACTTCTCCAACTAGAACTACGGTGCTCACAGTACCTTTGCCTCCATCTTTAGTTT
>CAYSOH010000122.1:0-3165 GCA_964432625.1 uncultured archaeon | reverse complement strand
GCCTCATCTATATCTGTTAAAACCGACTCTGAAATTGAGGCCAAACGCGATTCAGTATAACGCATGGCTGCAGCCTTGTCCCCATCAACAGAACCAAAATTTCCTTGCCCATCAACTAACGGATACCGCAAAGAGAAATCCTGAGCCATGCGCACCATTGTATCATATATCGCTTGATCTCCATGTGGATGGTATTTTCCCATGGTATCTCCAACAATTCTAGCGGATTTTTTGTATGGTGAGCGGGGGCCAGAACCCATCTCTTTCATTGCATAAAGAACTCTCCGGTGAACTGGTTTGAGGCCATCTCTGGCGTCTGGCAAAGCACGGCCGACAATTACAGACATTGCATAATCCAGATAGGACTTACGCATCTCCTCCTCAAGCCCAATTTTCAGAATCGTATCAGTAGTTTCTTCTGGCAAAATTTATCCCTCAAATCAGTACTGAAGTGTATGAATATACCCCCTTAAAAGGGACTCCCCTGACAGCATAGTGACACCCCCGCCAAACTTGGTGCTAATAAATACCAAAAAAAGTGATAACCTTAGTGACTTACATCGACGATGGATTGCTAGAGTTGCACCAATTTGCAAAGCATATGATTTACACCTGACTTTATCCAATTTCAAAATAGATGATTCGCCTATCGAGTTTGCTAAAAAAATAGCGCCTTCGACTAGCATTGGTGAGGGTGGAGAAAGATTCATTGAACTGGCGCAAAAAGGTAAAGTCCAAATCACTGATTTACCGCTTCCTCAGAACGTTGGAACTACAGTAGTTTGTACAGCAAAACCTGAACAAAACAAAGAAAAGAATGTTAGCTATATCTCAAAACTCTCAAACGGTGAAAGGATCGCACTAATCTTTGGATGTGATGAGCACCAAAGTCAAATGACGAAGAAGATCCGAGCGGATGCAAAATACCACCTAGATATAACGAGTAAAAGAATAAAACTCAGTTTAGACTGTGAAATAGGGGCTATAACAAGTATATTTACGAAAACTAGAAAAGATTAAGGGCTTCCTCAACTCTTCCTAACTCTACACCTGTGCTTTGTCTACCACAAACTGCGCCTTTTGATGATGCTACTATCCCTGCACCAACCAACGGCATACCAAAGTTCACTGTGCCTTCCATAATGGAAACATCAAGTACCTCTTTCATAATCTCTTGTTCTTCAATAGATATATCGGGATGGCAAAGTCCACCTTTATTTGTCACGCATCCTATCATACCAAGAGTATCCATACCATTCAATGACTTTGATGTAATAGATATGCCCAAAACATTCTCAGCTAATTCTTTTGTCTTCGCAGATAATCTTTCATTGCAAAAACCGCCATTATCATTCACAAGAAAATTATTTCCTATTGCATTAGAACGCTCCGGAAGAATTCCTAATTGTAAATCCAAATTTGTTGTTATTTTCTCCAACTTCTTGACTTCTCTTGATGTAGCTATATTTGAAACCAAAATACCCCTACTATTCATAGCCACGAGTGTACCTACAACCCTACTACCTCCTATCGTGATTACCTCAACTCTGGTATCTAATGCCTCGGAAATATACTCCATATCATCTTTGGGTATTCCTGGTGGTACCAAGGTTAAAACGTCATTGGTCGCGCAAAAAACTCCTGAGTATGGACTATTGAAAAGATCTCTTTGAAGTAAAGTCATAAAGTTATTCGGCTAGGTGTACCACGACACTGCCGTCTTCAAATTTCAAAGCTCTTACACGAACCTTCGAAGGTGGCTTTTCGATGCCTCTTGACCATATATATTGATTGACAGGTGGATCTATGAATAACTGTTTTTCCTCTCCACTACCACTACGTGCATCTGCTGATGTTGTCAAAACCTCTCCATCTCTTTCTGGCTTCATGTGTTTGGTTATGAAATCTTCAACCATTCTCATTGCAACAGGCGCTCTGCGAGAACGCGATACTTTGTGGAGCTTGCGTAGAGGTATTGTGTATAATCTCTCCTGCGTTAGTTCGTCATCAGCCACTCATATCACCTGTGAAGTTTACCACGTCGCCAGAAATGGCGTTTCGGATGGTTCGTGAATCTCCTATTAGTTCTCTGAATAACCCAAGCTGGAACACGGCGATTTCGCTTTACAAGACGATTTAAACGCAATTTCTTTCCATATACTTTTCTACTTGACATTAGTATTTCTTGAGTGCACTCATCTCCTTTTCTAATTTTTTCTTGACATCGAAAGCAGTATTGTCCAAGACTGACTGACCCTTAGGAGTCAAACCTCGACCTCCTTTCTTAGACTTCTCTACGAAACCTGCTATCTCAAGTTGCTGCATTATCAATCTAAGTACCTTGCGGCTGCCATTACTGCTTCGGTTAGGTTTGGATCCTCTATCTCTAGTTCCCGAGTAATGTCGTGCTAAACGTTCAGTGCCAATAGGACCATTTACTCCGATTTTTCTAAGTACGGAAGCTGTGCGGAAATACCACCAATCTGGTTGAGTTGGTGATTGTTCCTTGTGGACTGAGGTTTTCACAAAATCAGACCACTCTGGAGGTTGGATAGCGTCAACGCTCTTAAGATTGTCAGCAAGCGCGCCGACCAAGTTTTCTCCGGGTACGTCGTAATGTGTTGTCACGTGAATAAACCTCCACGGGAATGAGGCGCCACACGGACTATATTATAAACTTAAGCCTAATGTGAAACGCATAATGGAAGATATTCAGAAGTTTATAAGAAATCACAACACAATGACTCTGGCAACTTATGGAAAAAAGGGCATTGGAGCAGCAGCTGTATTCTATGCTCCCTCCAAAGAAGGTACATCGCTTTTTTTTGTAAGTAACCCTAAATCCGAGCACATAATAAACTTAGAAAATAACAACAAATGTGCTGCCACAATACAGGAAGATGGCCTAAAATGGGATATGATCAAAGGATTGCAGGTTAAAGGTAGTGTGACTGAAGCTAAGAAAGAATATTGGGAAATATATTTCGGAAGATTCCCATACATTAAAGAAGATAAAATTCTATCCAAGGCGCTCGAAAAAGTTTCTCTCTACGAACTGCAAATCTCTTGGGCCAGATTAATTAACAATGAAATAGAATTTGGAAAAAGAACTGAGATAAGATACTAGTCTGCGAAAATATCTCTTTTATGAAAATACGAAACCAT
>CAYSOH010000121.1:0-3174 GCA_964432625.1 uncultured archaeon | reverse complement strand
GGCTATGCCTGGGACATCCGAAGGTCGCGGGTTCAAACCCCGCCCCCGGCACCAAATTATTCCCACTCAATAGTTCCTGGTGGCTTATCGGTTATGTCATAGACAACACGATTAACTTCTGATTTCAATTCCCGAGTAATTCTTTCTGATATTTTCTTTAAAACAGAATAAGGAACTTCTATCGCCTGAGCAGTCATTGCATCATAACTTTGGACTGCGCGAACTGCAATGGTGTTTCCGTATGCTCTTACATCCCCTTGTACACCGACCGTTTTCACAGGCATAATTACGGCGAAATATTGCCAAGGTAATTCCATTTGCTCATTTTTCGCTGCCAATTCCAATTCTTCTTCAACAATATGACAAGCTTGACGTACAATTTCCGCCCTCTTGGGAGTAGCTTCTCCCATAACTCTTACTGCCAGACCGGGGCCTGGGAATGGCTGTCTATGTGCAACCGGAACAGCCAAAAACTCAGCTAAGGAGCGAACTTCATCCTTATACAATTCTCTTATTGGTTCACAAAGTGACATTTCCATGTCTTCTGGAAGACCTCCAACATTGTGATGTGATTTTATCGTATCTCGCATCCCTCCTCCTGATTCTATCCAGTCTGGAGCAATAGTGCCCTGGACTAGGAATTTTCCACCATATTTTTTTGATTCTTCCTCAAAAACTCTTATGAAAAGTTCACCAATAATTTTGCGTTTTTCCTCCGGATCTATAATGCCCTTCAAACCTTCATAGAAGCGTTCGGATGCATCTACTACCTTATGCTTCACACCCAAGTCATTTAACATGGATGAAACAAACTCAGATTCACCCAAGCGCATGTACCCTGTATCAACATAGATTGCTAACAGTTCATTACCCACTGCTTTTGAAACCAAGACTGCAGCAACTGTTGAATCTACTCCTCCTGAGGCTGCGATTATAGATTTTCCTGATAATTGCTTCTTAAGGCTCGCTATCGCCTCCTCGGTGAACTTGGCAGGATCAAAAAATGACACGTATTACCATCTAGAATGGCCTATAGGACAATATCGCTACAAATTCTATTTAGGAGGCTTCTAATCCTTAAATGTGGCTAACGAATTAGTATGGCTGGATTTGGAGATGACTGGACTGAATCCAAAACGACACCGTATCATAGAAATTGCAACTGTGATAACTGATTCAGACCTGAATATAATCGCTGAAGGGCCTGAAATGGTGATACATGCAAATGAAACTATACTAGGGAGAATGAATGATTATGTCCATGAAATGCATCAACGCTCAGGACTTTTAGAAAAAGTAAGGAATAGTAAGATTACAATAGAAGAAGCTGAAAAAGAAACCCTAAAGTTTCTGAATCAACATCTTGATCGGAAATACAGACCTCCTCTGTGTGGGAATTCGATTGGAACTGATAGGAGGTTCCTAGATGCACAGATGAATGAACTTGAGAATCGTCTTCACTATCGTGTTGTGGATGTCTCTTCAATCAAAGAATTGGTTCTCCGTTGGGACTCCAGTATTCTAGAAAGTATGCCATCTAAATTAGAGTCACACCGAGCTCTTGATGATGTCATAGAATCTATAGAAGAATTAAAATTCTATCGTGAGAAAGTTTTCCGTTAAATGGACGGGAAGAACGTTCTGGTAACTGGGGCAAATGGGCATGTGGGTTTCGTCCTAACTAAATTTCTTGTAGAAAGAGGATATAATGTACGAGCTTCCGTTAGAGACAAAAACAATCCAGAACTAATCTCACATCTATCTCCATTGAATGTAGAAATTGTTGAACTCGATCTGATGAAACCTGAAACAATTGAAAACGCAATGGAGGGGAGAGAAGGATTGTTTCAAGTCGCTGCAGTCTACAAGAGCTGGGCAAAGAACCCTCAAGAGGAAATTATAGATCCTTCAATTATAGGTGGAATTAACGCTCTAAAAGCTGCAAGAAAAGCAAATGTGAAGAAAGTTGTTTTCACGTCTAGCACTGCTGCAGTTGGAAGAAGTGGTCCAAAAGGACGGGCACTAAATGAGGATGATTGGAACGATAAATCAAAACATCCCTATTCGTACGCAAAAACTGAAGCCGAAAGAAGAGCTTGGGAATATGCCAATGCAGTTGACATGAATGTAGTTGTTATCAATCCTACTGCAGTCATAGGTCCTTATTTTCACAGACACACACCTAGTACAATGTTGTTTGACAAGATTCTAAAGGGTGAATTGAAAGTTCTACCTCCACAAACATTTGGGTATGTTGATGTAAGGGACGTAGCTCTCGGACACATACGAGCGTACGAGAACGAAAATGCAGAAGGAAGACACATTCTTTGTACGCAATGTATAGATGGTTTTGAACTAATGGATCTTATTCAGGAAGTAGAGCCCGAACTAGAAGTTCCAAGAAAGATAGCTCCCCTGTGGAAAGTCAAGATGTTTGCAAGACTTGAGGCTATGAGAACCATTTTTGGACATACACCACGTGTCAGTCCTCAAACGGTGAAAGAATATATGGGAAAGATAACAAACTATGATTCAAGTAAAGCTAGAGGAACTCTAGGTTGGAATCCAATGAATCTGAAAGATTCTATAAGAGATACTATGAACTGGATAAAGCACAACCTAAGTTGATTGCGGAACTTTACAGACCAGCATTTTAGAATGTGTTCCTATTCCATTCACACGCTCTTCGCTTATCAATTCTAAACCACATTCCTTAATCAATTCCTTGAAGTCAACATGTTTCCCCAAACCAAGACGCTTTCTGAAAGGATTCCAGGCACCTCCAAGTATTCCTTTCCTCTTTTTGTAATGATTTACTATTACAATGATTCCTTGTGGCTTAGTGACGCGTTTCATCTCCAGTAAAACAACGTCTGGATCTGCAACAACTGCTAATGTATGTGCAACAACAGAATGATCAAATTGCCTATCCTTGAACTCTAACTTGTGAGCATCCATTTGCTGAATTTTTACATCAGCCTTGACTTCTCCTTTTTCTACTTTTTTTCTAGCCTTTACTAGCATGGGCTCACTGTAGTCAATGGCTTCAACTTTAACAAAATCTGGATAATGCTTCAATGATATTCCTGTTCCTATTCCGACTTCCAAAACATAATCTCCTTTCTTCAAAGCTAAAGGTTTGTACATCTTAGAATGGCCATCGGCGAATGAGGG
>CAYSOH010000120.1:0-3197 GCA_964432625.1 uncultured archaeon | reverse complement strand
CTTTGTAGAAGATTCTCCAATAGATACGAAATCTGCTGTTTGAGTCATATCAATCCAGACAGGCTGCTTAGAAAATGTCTTTTCCCAAAGAACTCTAGAACTCTTAACACCAAAAGAGAAAGTACGATTACTAGTAAGATATCCTATGTAATCTCCATTAGAACTTATACATGTCTGAAGAACCTCTCCACTTGTCTCCTCAGCCCATAGAATTTTACCTTTTATGTCATGTAGATAGACATGAGAATAGTCAGTTCCCGCAAGAATAAATTGTCCATTCGAGGAAACATTAACTGAATTAACTGGAAAATCTGCATTACTTAGATGAGTTTCCCAGAGCATTTTTCCACTACCATCAAAAACAATTAAACGACCAAGATTAGTGCCAACTACAATTACGTTGCCGTTAGAGGATATACTAGTGGATACAGCAGAACTTTGAAGTTCACGGTGCCAAAGGACTGCGCCTTTCCGATCAATCAGGTAAATCACTTTTTGACCACTGGCAATTGCCATTCTACCAGTTCTAGTCGAAACTGAAATATCCCTCACTCTCCTTATTTTCTTAGTTGCCCAACTAGGTTGTCCTCTTTCGTTCAAAAGAAGAAGACCAGATTTATGTCCAACACCTGCAAATTTACCGTCCAAACTTATTGACAAAGCTGATGGAATGACACCTTTCCGAAATGACCATAAGGGCGTGCTCTCACGCATAGGAAAAAGAGCTATGTTATTGTGGCATTTAAGGATATATGGTAAAAATTAGACAATCAGAACTGCTGCACAAACAACAGTTGTCCATTTATCAGAAGAATCTGTTTTGGATGTCTCGACTATACTTTTAGTTTCAACTATACGATTGTCAATATTCCATAATTCACGCTTTTCATCCCATGAAGCATCAGGATCGAATTCAAGACCATAAGTGGTTGCTAACATTTCTGCGGCCAAATCCTCAACATAGTCTTCCATCTGGTTCTCATTCATGCCTATTGTATGATGCTCAGATAGATAGCCATAATCATTTCTATTTCTCGGAATAGCAATACCAATTCCTGAACTAACCAATGTTTCTGGTTTGTTGCTTTCTGAACGTGCAAGGACAACAGGAACAACCTGTCCTGGATGAAGCATTTTATTTCCTGTATTTTGATTAATAATCTCACAATTGGGAGGCAGAATTGAAGAAACTGAAATTAAATTGTAGCTTGCAATTCCTGCAGATCTCAAGGCTAGTTCAAAAGATGCCAGTTTCTCATTATGTACACCGGTACCTTTCGTTAAGAAGAGGTTTTTTGGAATCCAACTTTCCGCGTTCACGATTTTCGACGCTGTAATGTCTATATAATGATTCATTTTCTATGAATAAGTTGATTGACGAAGTCGAATACACATAAAATTAAATAGTGTTCTTAAATAAACGACCGTGCAAGAACAACTTACACGTCGGATGGCTGGAGAAATTGTTGTTTCAGAGAAGCCGGGAGAAACTCTCAGAAAATGGAGAGAAATATTTCAACTATCGCAAAAAGAGCTCGCTACTCTTCTTGAAGTGAATCCTTCTGTAGTTTGTGACTTTGAGAAAGGCCGTAGAGCATCTCCAGGAATTGGAACTGTAAGAAAATTAGTTGAAGCAATGGTAGACTATGATTCATCACATGGGGGCAAAGTTGTGAACACTATGTCAGGCATGCAAAATAATGAAGCAATTGTTGACATAAGAGAATTTACTAGCGGAATAACTATAGAAAACATTATTGAAGCTATAGAGGGGGAAATTCTAGCAGGGAGGGAGGACATAATTGAAAGACCAATCTATGGATATACTATGGTTGATTCTCTAAAAGCTATAACCAGTTTTAATGCATTTGGTGAAATGTATGGTTGGTCCAATGAAAGAGCCGTATTCTTTTCTGGAGTACACTATGGAAGATCACCGATGATAGCAGTCAGGGCACACCCAGTTAAACCCAGAATGGTAGTTTACATTAAACCAAAAGCAGTTGATCCATTAGCACCTAAACTTGCTGATATGGAAAAAGTAGTTTTGACAAAAACAAATCTTGGAGAAAATGAGATTATAGAAAAATTGAGGTATCTTAGATAGGAGAAAAAAATGAGTGGAATAGTCAGCTATGGGGCATATGTACCCAGTCACAAAATTGAAACAGGAGAAATTGCATCAGTATGGGGTGCAGACGGCAGCGCTTGGGCCAAAAACCTGAATGTGTATTCAAAATCAGTACCTGGACCTGATGAGGACGTAATTACAATATCTGTTGAAGCTACAAGACAGGCTATGCAAAGAGCAAAACTAGTAGGTGATAAGATTGGTGCCGTATACACCGGTTCGGAATCACATCCTTATGCAGTTAAACCTACATCTACTATTGTAGCTGAAGCAATTGGGGCTACTCCTCATCTTACAGCGGCAGACTATGAATTTGCATGTAAAGCAGGTACTGCTGCAATCCAATCTTGTCTTGGAATGGTGGGAGATGGACAGATTGAGAATGGGATTGCGATTGGAGTTGATACATCCCAAGGTGCTCCTGGTGATGCTCTTGAATATAGTGCATCTGCTGGAGGTGGCTCACTAATTATTGGAAGTAAGAAAGTAATAGCAGAAATAAACCACACCACTTCTTACACCACCGACACGCCTGACTTCTGGAGAAGAGAAGGACAGAAATATCCAAGACATGGTGGCAGATTTACTGGCAAACCTGCATTCTTCAAACACGTTATAAGCTGCGGCATGAAGACCATGGAAATGGCAGGTACAGAACCAAAAGATTACAATTACATAGTTACTCATCAACCGAATGGAAAATTCCCAATAAGAGCTGCGAAGACATTGGGTTTTAGCGCGGAACAATTCGACACCGGACTCCTTACTCCCAGAATAGGGAACACTTATTCTGGAGCGGTCTTCCTAGGATTAGCTGCTATCTTAGATGTAGCTAAACCTGGTGATAGAATCTTAGCGATTGCTTATGGTTCAGGCGCTGGAAGTGATGGTTTCGACATAACTGTGACTGACCAGATAAAGAAAATAGACAGAAGTGAAACAGTAGAAGATATGATTGCTAGAATGAAGATTGTGAATTATGCAACCTATGCAAAATACAGAGGAAAGTTGAACATGGGGGCTTCAAATTGAGAGATGTCAGTGTAATAGGAATTGGAATAACTAG
>CAYSOH010000119.1:0-3266 GCA_964432625.1 uncultured archaeon | reverse complement strand
GCCATAGTTAGACCCATTCCAAGTCCAAGAATAAAGAAAGTTAATGCTATCCTAAAATATTCAGTTCCAACGTCTACTGTAGTAAACAACAGCATTCCTGCGCAAACTAAAGTTAATCCAAGAGAGACAACATTGTTTTTACCAAATTTTGCAACTAATTTATCGCTATTAGCGGCAGCTGGCATCAATCCCATCGGAAGTGGGATAAATCGAATAGCTGCTTCCAAAGCTGTATGGCCTCTTACAAGTTGGAAATGTAGCATTTGAGTAAACATAAAGGAAAACATTACAAAAAATGCCAAAGTAATTGCAACCAGACCCATTGTGAAACCCATATTCTTGAAAAGATCTATTGGGAGCATAGGATGTTCTGTACTCCTTTCCCATTTGATGAAGGCGAAGGTTAAAACCAATCCTAGTCCCGCAATACCAAGAGTCTCTGGACTAGTCCAACCTGCATTCGGTGCTTCTATTATCGCATACAATACAGACAAGAGAGCTCCTATTGAGAGGACTGAACCCATGAAATCCAATGGACGCTCTTGACTGTCTTTTGAATTTGGAACTAAGAAAATGCCAAGAATTAAGGCAACAATGATTACCGGTACATTAATCCAAAAAACCATCTCCCAACCATAATTTTCTACTGACCAACCACCAACAATAAGACCAATCGGAGCTCCAGCTCCAGCCATAGCTGCCCAAATTCCAACAGCTTTTCCTCTTTCTTCAGAAGGAAATACCACGACAACTACTGAAAGAGTAGCTGGCATTACAAGTGCGGCGCCAAGTCCCATAACTGCTCGTGCAATAATTACATGTTCTGATGTAGAAGCATACATCGCTGTTGCTCCTGAAGTCAAAGCAACAATGACCAAACCCAATTGTAACGCTGGTTTACGTCCAAAGCGATCTCCAAGGGCTCCCATCACAAGAAGCGTGCCGCCAAATACAAGCGCATAAGCATCCACCATCCATTGAAGATCTGTATTGTTTGCACCCAATTCTTGAGAAAGTTCAGGTAGTGCAACATTCAAAGTTACATTGTTCAAAACTACAATAATTAAACTTAAACTCATCAAAGCAAGAATTATCCATCTTCTATCATATATTTCATCAGATATAGGTTTCTTTTCTTCACTCATCGTATGTAATCCCATGTATTGGCAGTCCAAACAGTAGATGGTTTCCACTGAGGTGCCTTTCTTGGGACATATTCAGAACCAAACTGATCGTATTTCTTCCTCTCCTTTTCATCTATCAAAACGTGATATGCTTCATTAATTTGTTTGAATTTTTCCTCGGATGATTCTATATCATCAGGATTTAGATCGGGATGGAACTTCTTAGCTAATTTCTTGTAAGCTTTCTTTATAGATTCAGAATCTGCGTCTTCATCAATTTCCAAAATTTCGTAATAATTCACTAACATTCAATAGATTGGTGTATATCTAAGCGGCAGTCTGTCCACCATCTACAGTAATTATTGAGCCAGTAGTCCACTCAGCCTCAGGCCCACATAGGTGCAAGGCCATAGCAGCAATCTCTTCAGGTTTTCCCATTCTTCCTATTGGTTGAACATTATCCAAAACTTCTCTTGAAACACTACCTGCTTGAACTCTTTCATCAACCATTGGAGTATCTACCACAGCTGGGCAGATGCAATTAACTCGTATTTTTCCAGCTAAATCGAGAGCCATTGCTCTTGTTAAATTAACAACACCACCTTTAGAAGCACAATAAGCTGCAGCACCCTTCATTGCTCTGAGGCCAACTGTAGAAGATATGTTTAGGATTGCACCTCCATTGTTCATATGTGGTAGAAAATTATTACTCATTAGATAAGGTCCTTTCAAATTAACATTTATTTGAAGATCCCAATCTTCTTCAGTAGTTTTTGTTATCCTTCCAGGGCGAATTAGTCCTGCATTATTTACTAGAATATCCAACTTCCCATGTTCCTTTGAAAATCATTCTGACATAGATTTGACACCTGATGAATCACTAACATCCAATTGATGGAAATCACAACCTAGCTTAGATGCCGCTTTAGACAATTCAGCTTTATTTCTGCTACAAATTATAACTTTAGCACCTTCTTTCAAGAAGCGTTCGGCTATACTGTACCCAATACCTTTGGAGCCTCCAGTGACTATTGCGACTTTGCCATCTAGCAAACCAGACATTAGGTGGCTATTGATGGCAGACTAAAGTGTTTATCTTCTTCTGAAAGCAATTATTGCTATCGCACAAATTGATACAAAGAATGATAATGAAGGTAAGAAACCCTTGTCTTCTTCATCCTTTGATTTTGCAGGTTCGTCAAAAGTAGCCAAACAAGAATCTTCTACAATATCTTCATTCTCTTCGGTTATTTCATCAGGACAATAATCTAATTTTTCTTCAGTGTATTCACAACTTCCATCATCTACTTCTGCATTAGCATCGTAATTTGTAGCTGTTTCATTTGTACAGCCCTCGATTGGTTCAGGTTCTGGATACTCACAGGAACCGTCATCTACTTCTGCCTCTGAATCATAATTTGTTGCATTGACATCCATACAACCCTCATGAGGTGGATATTCACAGGAACCATCATCCATTTCAGCTGTTGAATTGTAATTTGTTGCATTGCTATCTGTACAACCTTCAACATAGTATTCACAGGAACCATCGTCTACCTCTGCATCAGGATCCCAATTTTTAGCATCCTTATCTGTGCAACCTTCGACATAATATTCACAAGAACCGTCATCTACCTCTGCTTCAGAATTATAATTTTTAGCATCTGGATCCATACAACCTTCAACATAGTATTCACAAGAACCATCATCTACCTCAGCATCTGGATCGTAATTCTTAGCATCTGGATCCATACAGCCCTCTATGGGTGGGTAAATACAGGAACCATCTGAAAAGAAAGCACGCTGATCATAGTTGGTCGCATCTTCATCCATGCAACCTTCAAAAGGAAGTTCAGGACCCATAAAATCCCAAGTTATTCCTGCAACCCAATCATCATTAGGCCCATATGCGCCTGCGTTGAGATCTGCAAGAGGTGAGTTGGCTTTTGGCCTAAAATCATAATTGTCAGGATCAATTAATTGTGATTTTACTGAGTTATCAATTACAGTTATAACTCCAACCATTGAACTATGATAATCACATTCGTACTCATATGACCCAGCTTCAGTAAATGTAAAAGACCAGTTTCCACCACTTGCTATGTTTCCTGAATCAAAAGATGTTGGACCACTGGTACTGGT
>CAYSOH010000118.1:0-3302 GCA_964432625.1 uncultured archaeon | reverse complement strand
AAAGGCTAGCAATCCCGTTATCTCTGTTAATGGGAATGTAGTTGCATTGGCTGCGAGGGAAATTGCTCACCTATCTGAAGCAAGTGGAGCAAGAGTGGAAGTCAATTTATTTCATCGAACTCCCGAAAGAGTTGCGGACTTAGTCAAGATGATGGATGATGTTGGAATCCAAGCCCTAGGTATGAATTCTGACGATTCTATACCTGGACTCTCGTCTGAAAGGGCAAAATGCTGTTCGGAAGGGATTGGGTCTGCTGACGTAGTTCTCGTCCCTCTAGAAGATGGAGATCGTTGTCAAGCCTTGGTAAAGATGGGGAAGCAAGTAATCGCTATTGATCTGAATCCACTTTCGAGGACGGCGCAAACTGCTCATATCACAATTGTTGATGAGTTGACTAGATGTTTACCCTTAATCACTGATGCGATTCGTGACGGAGTGGATGTCAACGATTTTGATAATGAAAAAAATCTGAAAGAGGTTCTTCGATTTATTTCTGATCGTCTTAATGGTTAATGCACCTGTGTTGAAGTTTCCTTAGGAGATGTTGCCGCAAGCACAATTCCGCTTCCCACAATCAATAATGTTCCTACCATATCCCAAAATGAGAGAATTTCGTCAAATATCAATAAACCATAGATCCAACTTACTACCACCGTACTGTATGAAAACGCGCCAATGTAGGCCGCTTTAGCGGCGTGGAATGCTCGAGTCATTCCTATTTGTCCGATGCCCGCAGTAATGCCTACTCCGATCAAAATTTGAGTTTCGTAGCTAGATAAGGACACTAATTCTTTGGCAGATAAAGGTAAGCTGACAAGAACGCAAAAAATCGCGAACCAGAACACAACTGATTCTGACGATGCAGTGGATCTTAATTGCCTGATTGAAAGATATGCCAAGGCAGATAATATTCCAGAAGCAAGGGCGTAGAGTGCGTTCAATTCAACAGCTTCAAAAGTAGGAGATATAATCAAAACTGTGCCTGCAAATGCAATACCAATACAGCCAAAAAGAAATGGCGATACTCTTTCTTTGATCAAAAATCCAGAGAAAAGGGCCACGAATAAGGGAGACGTCCATTGCAAAACGACTGCTGTCGTCAATGGGATTAATGGAATCGCATAGAAGTAGCAAGCCATGGCTGAGAGGCCAGTAACACACCTCGCAAGAAGCCACCTTGGCTCTTCGAATGACAAAGAGATATTCTGTATTTTGGAGAGGATGAATGTCATTATTGCTATCACGGCGCTTCTTCCAAAGATAACTGTCCAAACGATAACTAGTCCGCCGGATAGTTTGACAAAAACCCCGGTGGCTGAAAAACAGAGGCCTGCTAGAACCATCCAAGCTATTGCTGTCTGAGGAGAATCCTTACTTCCTTCAACCATTCAAATTATCTTCTATTATTTGTTGCCAATCATCGGGTTTTGGAGGCCAGCCCTCGGTCATATATGTGTAAAATTCATCTTTGTTTCTTATTTGCATTGCCTCGTTTGTCTCTATTTCCTTACCTATTGTTGAAAATGTCTTCTCTGATGATATTGCATGAGCCGAACCAACATGATTCGGGCAAACTTTGATTTCTCTGTCCATTTTTTCCAATCTTCTTAAACTTTCAAACAAAAGGTCTGATTTTTCCCTTGAATCGCCCCCTAAATCAATCCTTCCAACATCTCCGATAAACAAACAATCTCCCACTAGGAGAGAATGTCCATCGATCAAGTAACAATTATGATCGTAAGTATGTCCTGGAGTAAAAAGAACTTCTATTTTTGCTCCTCCGACTTTCAAGATATCACCGTCATCCGTTCCTATTTTAGATCCTTTGTATGTCGTTCTGTTACTTTTGACTGTGCCTCCTGTGCTATATTTTTCAGAAAAATATTTTGACGCGGATCTTCTATCTGCATGGGTGTGTGTATCTATTACATATTTGATAGTCGGCGAATGTCTTTTTTCTAATTCTTCTTCTACTTTATCTTCAAAACCTTGGAACGCATCAATAATGGCGGCTTCATTCTTTTTTTTGCAATGAACGATATAAGAAACGCATCCCGTTTCTCCTAAAACTAGTTGAGAAATATCTACCATATTATCTAGATAACACTGTATAAAGTACTATAAGAGACACACACCTTCGTTTCCTATGGAAAAAAGAAGAAGTACGGCGGCTTATTCTGACCTGTGTGGTTTCTTTTTTTGGCACTCCTTTTTCTCCAGTGGAAATGGAGGTCTCTGACAACCTTCTTTTACGCGGTCTTTCTCCCCAACTATGGCTGATGAGAAATCCTTCCAAAAAGCCTGTTCAATAGTCCAAAAAAACAACCCAAAGATCAATCAGGCTACACTATTGAAATTATATTCTTATTACAAACAAGCAACGGAAGGAGACACACAAGGAAAAAGACCTGGAATCACCAATCTTAGAGGTAGGGCGAAGTATGATGGTTGGGCAGCACTGAAGGGAACGACACAAGACGAGGCCAAGGATCATTACGTAAGGTTAGTTTCCAATCTTGATTTTGTTGAAAAAGACCCGCCCGGTTTTGAAGAAAAGCACAACGCAGCCAAAGAAATGCTAAACCGAGAACTAGACCAAGCAGAATACCAAGAAATCAAAAACTTGTGGAAAGCCCACTCAATCGCAGAAGACAATAGAGATATTGATGGACTGATGGCAACACTTACTGAAGATTGCAAGTATGAGATTCCACAAATCGGAAAAGTATACCACGATAAAGCAGGAGCAACCCAATTCTATCACGATTTATTGGGAGCATTCCCAGACATTGATTTTAGATTGACTCAAATTTACATTGGTCCACAAGGTGTTGTGGAAGAGGCCAATGTCAAAGCAACACACGATAAGGACTGGCTTGTTCTCCCAGCATCAGGAGAGAAGGTTGAATTTGAAACAGCAATATTTTTCCCCTGGGATCCCAAGGCAAAACGCTTCAAAGGAGAAAGGATATACTTCAATTTCGATAGAAAGTTCTACGAAAAATATGGAATGAAGCCCCCATTTCCAGAGTTGAAGGCCTAATTTTATTCGAAAAATAGTTTTGAAAATATTTTAAATACCCCTAAAAGCACAACAGTCCATGAACAAAATCGCTATTGCGATGTTAGCGAGCACATTATTGCTCCTAGCTCCAGCTAGTAGCGCTGTCGACGAATCTGCAAAATTCGCCGTCGGTGACAAATGGGCCTTCGGTAAAGAAATAGACCTAATGGCAGAGATAGATTCAGATATAACTGAATTGGAAAACAACATTACAGAATTAATGGAAAGTGACGAAGC
>CAYSOH010000117.1:0-3323 GCA_964432625.1 uncultured archaeon | reverse complement strand
AAGCAGAACTCCCGTGGTTTTCTGGATTATATCCTTCTAAATTATCTATTATTTTAGCTATTTTCTCGTAATCTTCATTTTTGATATACACTAACAGTCCATGAACATTATTTCCTTCTGATTTTACGATCATGGGATAATGTCCCATATCAAATAATTGATAATTTGGGATTAGACCTTTTTTTGTGTCCACTATACTATCCTTCCAGAGGTAATAATTTGGTTGTTCTGGAATTAAAGTTCCATAAACAAAGAATGCCAATTTTTCCATCGATTTGCCATCACTTATCCTTATTTATAAGGTTAGAAAGTCGATATAACATGGATTGGGTCGAAGGTATTGGTTTACTGGCAGGTTTTCTTGGTGTTTCAGGCTGGTATCCACAAGTTAGAAGAGTATGGGTTGACAAAAGAGCAGATGGTGTGAGTGTTCCCACTTTCACAGTAATTGCAATATCATTAATGTTGTGGTTGAGTTATGGTGTATTGAAGAATTCAATTGCTATTATTACAGCGAATATTTTCGCTTTAATCATGATACTTATGATTGCTGTTGGTGCCCACCGTATTCAATCTTTAGATTAGTAATTTAGGTCTCAGGAGGTGGAGGCATTTCATATTCTCCACTTCTATTTTTTTCCTCAGTTTCCACCTTATCATCCGCCTCCTCTGATTCCCTATCATCTGGAACTTCATCATCCTTTTTTTCTCTATGTATATAATCTTCTTTCTCGTCCCAGGCGCTTGAAGATTTTGGCATGTTTCCAGTGTTTTGGTTTAATAGATTAGAATCTTGTGCATTTCCATCATATGCAGCCTGTGGATCTTCCATAGTAAATGCTAAGATTATTCCTATCAATAGTATGATTACCCCACAGCAACATGCTCCAAAGGAACCTATAGCAGTTAAAATAGCCTCAATAATCCCTTCAATTAGTTTATCCAAATCATAAACCATTATCTTTACGCCGCCGGTGTTCCAAGTGTAAGTTCCATCTGGACATCCGTCCCCAGTAGTTTCACGGTCTCCAGCAATTTTTTGAGTACATAGTGTTCCTACGACAATCCAATCATCATCCTTAGCAGATTCTCCGTCATCCTCGATATAACTACATCTGGGGATGAAAACCTGTTTACCATCTTCGTTATGTGTCAGTGTGAAATTCTTTACCAGATTACAGTCTTCTTCTGTTAAATTCCAAGTGTTATTTCCATGCCTTTCGTTGTATCCACCTTCTCCTCCACCTTCATAGGTGCTTTCTATGTGAACAAAATAACCTATTCCCTGGTCTTTAGGATTACTTTTACCAGTGATTTTCATCTCCCCGTCTGCACCTTCGTACAGAATACCTTCTTCAAATTTTTCCACCGTCCTTTCCTCTATACCCGTCAATAGAATAATACCAGCTAAAGTAACAATCACTCCAAGCCCAATAACGACGATTGCAATTTTGTTCATATTTTTTTATTTAGCTACCCTATATAAGTTAATTTCAAAACATTTTTTTGATAAATTTATAGTAAATCATAGGTTTCCATCAGATTCTGCAGGTAGTCCTTATTGGTATAGATAGTTCCCCACAATACGAATATTCCTATTGATATGAAAATTCCTCCAGTTTTTTTCTCCTGTAGACAGTCATCTCTATCACCAATTGAGTACATTGGATATTCCATATAATCTGAACACGTTTCAATTATATGTGTTGTTTCAGTTACAGGGTTGTAGTAATCCTCCGCTGCGTTGTTCCAGAAGGCTAGTCCAAAAATAATCAGACTGATTCCCAGAGTGGTTCCGATTACTAGTTTCCAGTAGTCTTTAATTTCCACGGTGTTCAGAAGAGAAGTCCCCTAATAATTTTTTCTCCGACAGAGATAACGCCTCTAAAAATATTGTAGAAAATAACCATTATTGTTCCTCCCCTAAGTTTAGGAATACAATATTCTTTTTTTGTTTTGATTCAAAACTCATTTGCAACTTTTCTAATTGACTTTCCAGTTTCTCTGACCGTTGTAGATCATTTTGTTCATCTATAACGTCCAATGTTATCATTGCAATCAGACTAATCAAGATTGCAGCCCCAATAATTAGTATGGTAAAATTCATTTTTTATTCTCATTTTTTCAGAATAAGTATGCTAGAAGTGGTAGAACAAAAAGTTCCCAAGGAAGGAAAATAACGCCAAATTTAAGGTATTCCAGCATAGTACAAACTAAAAAACATCATATATAAAGTTAACGGTAATAAAATTATATTATCTTATTACTTTATAGAGGATATATTATCAAATGTTCTACTAAAGCCAAAATAACTAAAAAGGTGGGACACAAAATCTGAAAAATTTGGAGCGCGACAAACTCATAATATACAATAGTCTAGTGACGATAAGTGACCAAAGGAAATTGCTTAGTGGTAGGTGCAGGAGTCAGTGGGATATCATCAGGCATTAGGCTACTGGAGGATGGCTGGAATGTTACCATCTGGGCATCAGAATTCTCACCTAATACCACATCAGACATAGCAGCAGCTCTATGGTATCCCTTTCTTTCCGCTCCGGTTGAAAAGACAGATATTTGGGGTTCAAACACATATGAGGTACTGAATGAATTATCAAATCAAAATGGAACTGGAATATCAATGACTCAAACATATGAATATTTTCGAGAATCCCAACCAGATCCATCATGGAAGGACTTCGTTGGCAATTTTCAAAGAACCACTGATAATCTACCTAGTGATTATGTCGAGGCATTTTCATTTGTAACTCCCATAATTGAGATGTCTATCTATTTAGAGTGGCTAATGCAGACATACACTTCGTTGGGAGGTAAATCTGAGATGAAAACCATATCCTCTTTTGAAGATGCATTTTCTCAGTTTGATACAGTCATTAATTGTACAGGCCTTAGCTCTGGAAAGTTATTGAATGATGACCAAGTTTATCCAGTTAGGGGGCAGATAATACGTGTAAAGTCTTCTTTAACTGAAATGCATCTCGACCAGCAAATAGAAACATTGGCCTACATAGTTCCAAGAAGTGAAGATGTTGTCTTAGGGGGGGTTGCTCAGCATGATAATTGGAGCCTTGAACAAGATGCTGGAGATCATGATTTTATATTAGATAAATGCAGAAAGATAATCCCTGAATTAGGCGATGCTGTAGTAATAGAAGATTTGGTAGGTTTACGTCCAGGTAGGACGGAAGTTCGTTTAGAAAGGGAAGATAAAAATGGAAAGTATTTGATACACAATTATGGCCATGGAGGCTCAGGAGTAACTCTTTCTTGGGGCTGTGCAGATGAGGTAGTGGAGTTAGCTAATG
>CAYSOH010000116.1:0-3332 GCA_964432625.1 uncultured archaeon | reverse complement strand
GGTATAGATGTTAAAGTTACATAGTTATTATCGCTCGTCGGCTGCATATCGTGTCCGAATAGCTTTGGAATTAAAAAATCTACATTGGGAGTCCATCCCCGTGAATTTGGGACTAGGCGAACAAAGTCTAGAAACTTTTCTTAAATACAATCCTCAAGGTTTGGTTCCAGTTCTAGAATCAAATGGTAATCATTTTTCTCAGTCGCTGGCAATCATCGAGTTCCTCGAAGAAATGAACCCAGAGACACCTTTGTTGCCTAACAATATTGTGGAACGAGCACAGGTTCGCCGTTTTGCTCAACAAATAGCAATGGAAATACACCCTCTAAATAATTTACGTGTTCTTAAGTATTTGGAAAATGAGTTGGGATTGAATGAAGACAAAAAAACATCATGGTATCTGCATTGGATTGCGGAAGGCTTCAGTGCTTTAGAACAATCTCTAAAAAACACTGATTGCGGGGCTCAATTTTGTTTTGGTGAAAGACCCAGCTTGGCAGATGTTTGCTTAATACCCCAGGTTTATAACGGTCTGCGTTTCCATTGCGATCTTTCTGAATATCCCATAATTCAATCTATCTGGGACCACTGCATGACTCTTGAAGCATTCAAACGTGCGGCTCCGGAATCTCAACCCGATGCCCCAAGAGAATAGTTTTATTTTGGTAACAAAAAACCTCCAAGGACTTAATGCTTTATGCTGGATGACTACTTGCTGACTGTTATCTCGAATATTGGAATGATATCTCTGATAGCCCTTTCAGCCTATATTCTACTGATCACAGGAGAGATTTCATTTGGTCAACAGGCATATTTCGGAATAAGTGCATATTCTGGTGCTATTGCTACGACTCTATGGGGTTGGCCATTTTGGATAGCACTACTCTTTGGAAGCTTCCTTGCTGCAATTGCTGCAGGCGTTGTTAGTACTCTGACTGTAAGAATCAGTGGACTTTATTTTTCAATTGCCACTCTCGCGTTCTCAGAAATGGTAAGACTATCCTTACTGAAATTTAGCTACCAAAAAGAGATTGAGGGTGAGCTTGTAGGACCCAACGGCGCTGAGGGATTTGGTGGGATTCGATGGATCTTTGAAAACAATATCAGTGTACTTCAGTATACTTTGCTGATTTACCTTATTCTTATTCTAGTCTTGATTTGTCTGTTTTTAATTGAGCGCTCCGGGCTGGGTATGATCTTCAGGATGCTGGGTCAGGATCCTATGTTGACACGTGTACACGGGTTAAATCCCGTGATTTACAAAGTCATTGCAGCTGTCCTGGCAGGTTTCATTGCAGGATTGGGAGGGATGCTTTATGCCCATTCATTTACCTACATTGAACCAAAGATATTCAACGTCATGCTTGGCGTTCACTCTCTTGCATATGGACTTATTGGGGGTCTGGGAACTGTTTTTGGCCCATTGATTGGAGTGGCCTTAGACATTGGCTTTCTAGAATCCATTCGCGTGATACATGGTTATAGGATGATTGTTTTTGGTGGTCTGGTCGCCCTGATGCTGATCTTCATGCCACGCGGCATTCTCGACGAAAACCGTGTTTATAGACTAAAACTTGCTTTGAAGAACTGGTTCCGTGTTTGAGTTAAGAGAAATTTGCAAATCATTTGGTGAGTTACGTGCTCTTCATTCTGTCAGTCTGAAGATCAAGTCTGGACTTATAACTGGACTAATTGGGCCAAATGGTTCTGGAAAGACATCCTTGGTTAATATTATGAGCGGTGTCTATCCTATAGATTCAGGTCAGATTCTGCTGGATGGTAAGGACATTAGCGGAGCGACGTCCGATCAAATTTCCAGGCTCGGTGTTTTCCGGACATTTCAGCACATCCGAATTTTTGAACGAATGACAGTCATTGAGAATGTTATTTCAGCCATGATCAGTCTTGAACCGTTTTCATTGAATGAATTATTGGGACAGGTCAGGAAGCCTGATGATCCTAAAGTCAAAGTAGCTCAAAACATGCTTGAGATAATGGAGCTGGAAGAAGAGGCAACTCTTTTTGCCAGCGAACTCCCGCTGCCCAAGCGCAGAAGGCTTGAAATCGCAAGGGCTCTAGCACGTGACCCTAAAGTCATTCTACTTGATGAACCAGCTGGAGGAATGACACCTAAGGAAACTGAAAGCCTTGCAAATCTGATACTTAAACACGTGGCACCAGGCAGGACTTGTCTATTGATAGAACACAAAATGGACCTAATTGCGGAAGTTTGTGAAGACCTGTGTGTTCTCCATCATGGAGAAAAAATTGCTCAGGGTGAACCACTCGTAGTTTTTAATCAGCCTGAGGTCATCGAGGCCTACCTTGGAAAAGTATGAAACAAATGCTGAATGTATCAAATCTTAAAGTTAGTTTCGGTGAGGTTTGTGCTGTTAAAGATCTATCTATACAGATCAGGGAAGGACAGATTGTATCGATAACAGGTGCTAATGGTGCTGGGAAAAGTTCTACATTAAATGCACTTGCTGGAATTCATACACCATCAGCTGGAGAAATAGTCTTTCGTGGTGAGAACATCACCGGATTCCCTGCACACAGGATTGTCAAAAGAGGGCTGGCTCAGGTTCCTGAAGGGAGGCATCTATTCCCCAACCTTTCTGTTCGAGAGAACCTTCTTACTGGGAATCATTGTATAGGCAAGTTGATGCTGGATAAATTCATCCCAGAAAATCTACTTGAGACATTTCCAATGCTTAGTGATCGTCTGGATACTAATGCTTCCAGCCTCAGTGGAGGTCAAGCACAGATGTTAGCACTTGCTAGGGGCTTGATGACCAATCCACTTCTATTACTGCTGGATGAGCCTACTCTGGGTCTGGCTCCAATTATGGTCAAGGATGTTTTAAAGTTAATTTCTATACTTCGTGAACAGGGATTGACTATCCTGGTCGTGGAACAGAATGTTAGACAAACACTTGAAATTTCTGATTATGCCTATGTTCTCGAAAGCGGAAGGATGGTGATGGAAGGCAGAGGGACTGAATTACTAAATGACTCCAAGCTTGTTAAATCTTATCTTGGTTTTGGGAAATCGTAAATAATCTTAGTCAACCTAAGAATATTCTTTACTAATGAATCATCCTGTTGAACGGTACGAAATTGTCAATAGTCGATTGATCCTGACTAATATTTGTACCGTCTTTGAGTACTTCAAAACCAACTGGAATCTGCCCCCTGAGCTCATCGTCAATACCAACCACAGCACATTCTGCAACCGTAGGATGTAATGAAGGCTGGTACCGATTTGCTAATAAAACTACTTGTCTGCAGGAACCCAATCTGGCAAAGGTTCTCCACCTGTATAATGATTA
>CAYSOH010000115.1:0-3342 GCA_964432625.1 uncultured archaeon | reverse complement strand
CACCAATAACATCCATATCGCCATCTCCATCAATATCTGCTGCTTCTACATCAGAAGCCCAACCAAATCCGTTCTCGATTTTAGTTGATGTCCAATAATCGTCGTCTGAATTTGTTTCCGGAGTACCATCATTTTCAAACCAAAAAATTTTGTTTGGGTCTGCCGCAGCTTCAACGATATCCAAGTCCCCATCTCCATCGATATCGGCTATTTCAATATCATATGAATATCTACCTGAGACTTCAGAATAAATATCATGGGTTGTCCAACCACCATTATTTGGACTTCCGTCATTTTCATACCAAGCGACTTTACTTTGCATCATAAAATTTGCAACAATATCTAAATCGCCATCGTTATCAATATCTGCTGCTTTTACCTTATAAGCTCCATTAGCATCATCATCTCCTGAAACTATAGTTTTTTGGCTCCAACCTGCATCTGGAGTGCCATCATTTACATAATAAAAAAGTGCATCCTTGTTAGTACCGCCATCACTGCCGCCCCTAGTAGCAAGGATATCTAAATCTCCATCATCATCCATATCTGCTAAGTGTACATATTCCATCCCACTTTCATAACTTTCAGGATCATCGTAATCCTTAACCGTGTGAGTCGTCCAACCTCCATCCGTAGGATCTCCATCATTCTCGTACCAAACAACTTTACAGTCTCTATCAATTGCAGCTACAATATCCAAATCTCCATCTCCATCTAAATCACCTACACTAACTGAAATAGGTCCATTTTGAGATGTTGATACAGAACGAGAGGTCCATGTAGGTGTAAATGAAAATGTTGCTGTATTCTCCCACCAAGTTATGTCATCTGCTAAATTTGCCGCCGCTAAAACATCAATATCTCCATCACCATCTACATCTATGGCATAAACATTTCTTGCTCCATTAAAATTGCCTTCAATAGTATTCTCAGTAAAACTTTCACTGCCATCATTCTCCCACCAAGTAACATCATCTGCTGTAGTGGCCGCTCCTAAGATATCAATATCTCCATCAAGATCAATATCTTTAGCATAAACACCCCATCCTCCATTAAACGAAGAATCTATTATCCGTTTTGTAAAACTCTGGCTACCATCGTTCTCCCACCAGGCAATTGTATCTTCATTTCCTCCTGCAGCCGCAATTACATCCATATCTCCATCCTGATCTACATCTGTGGCATAAACTGAATGGGCTTCATCGAAACTTGTTTCAATGTTGTACTGGTTCCAATTAGCCCCTAACGGAGAACCGTCATTTTTCCACCAGGCAATGAGATCACCAGAATCTTCGGCTGCACCGAGAACATCCAGATCACCATCACCATCTATATCTTCAGCATGAACACACATTGCTCCATCAATATTACTATCTATATTGACATCTGTCCAACCTCCATCTGTTGGAGAACCATCATTTTGGTACCATGTTATTCTCCCATTTGTTCCCCCATTACCTTTTGCAGAGACTAGGACATCTACGTATCCATCCTCATCTATATCATCTGCATAAACATACCATGCATCTTCAGCATCTGAATCAATAGTGTGCTCAGTCCATCCACCATTAGAAGGGCTACCATCATTTTCCCACCAAGTTACTGAATCTGTATTACCACCTGCTGAACTTACGACATCAATATGTCCATCATTATCAATATCTATTGCATATACTGAGTCTGCACCACCATGACTACCTGTAATTGTACGCTTAGTAAAACTTTCACTACCATCATTCTCCCACCAAGTTACAGCAGAAGAGCTTCCGGCCGCTGCTCCAAGAACATCTACATCTCCGTCACGATCTAAATCTATCGCATAAACATCCCAAGCTGCATCATAATTACTTTGAATAGTGTGTTCAGTCCAAGTCGGGTCTGTTCTAGCCCCTGATGTACCATGGCTTACCCAGAAACCATCTGAATAATCTTCAGATTCATCCCAAGAAACTAAATGATAATAAACTTTGAAAGCATCGCCTATACCTGTGGTTTTCATTTCTAATTCATGACCATGTGCTGCTGATTCAACTTCTCTATAATAGTCCCATGACCACAAAGTAGAATCCTCAGATGATGAATGATTGTACAATTTAGAAGATACTACCAAACCATGTTTACCTGTAATCTCAATAACTTTATTGGCATAAAATGAGTTATTGACTTTAAATCCGTCTTGAACTGTGGGATTTGTATCTAAAAAGATATAAATTGTATCCTCACCCTTGCTGACTGGATCGTTAGATTTACCTATAATAGGAGATATTACATCTATTTCAGCCTCATTTGAAGTGGGCGAATAAGAACTTGGTTGCTGTTTAGCTTCATCTACGGGTATTGCTGTACCTGATAGAACTTCACCATAAACACTCAAATAAAAAAAGAAATCAAAACCATCATTGACACTAGCGTATTCATGTAAATCTACGCTAGGATTATCTACGGGTTCAGGGCCTTCTTGATACTCATTCCAGTCACTATCTTGATATTTTTCTATATTTCTCCAATCATCAAAATAACCATCTATTTCCAAATTATCAGTACCGGTATTTTCTCCAGGCCTCTGCAATGAAAGAATTACATTCTCAATCAACACATTTTCAGTATTAATGCCTACTATTACTTCCCCTAAATCCGTCAAACCAGTTGTATCTGATGTTTGCCATACCATTTTCATGGGACTACCACCTCCCACACCCAAATCAAACAGTGGAACTCTGCATTCTGTTACATCTCCTTTAGATGCAACCTCAATGTGTGTTATGAAAGCAAAAGCATTCCAATCATTTGGATCCCTACTGCTATCAAATATATACAAAACGGAACTGTAAATTGTTTTATTGTCGTTAACTGGAGATTTTTGCCCAAAAATCTCAACCATGAAATCGGCACCCATTCCTGGAACAAAATAACCCGTTTCTGTAGTATTATCACTATCAATTAGTATCCTTAGTAAATCTCCATTGTCTGATTGAAAGAGAGGCTCTTTTGTCTCAGTCAAAAAGGATAGGTAAACATTATCTGCATTTACTGCTACAGTCTCCAAATCGATGTTTGAATTATCAATATTTCCACTTTGTAATGCCGTTTTTGGAATACCTTCCCAATCTTCAGCTTCTCCATCTATTTGTACTGTGCCTGTGCCTGACTCATCTAATAAATAATAAACACAACCTCCTCCAAGTAGCAAAGCAAGTAAAATAGAAATAAGTGAATTATAAATTCGACTCCTGTCTCTAGGTTTTATCTCTATTTGAGAACGAATACCAACGCCATCTGCTAACCCGTTACCATTGGTCAAACCATTACCGTTTGTAAGTCCATTACCATTGGTCAAACCAT
>CAYSOH010000114.1:0-3370 GCA_964432625.1 uncultured archaeon | reverse complement strand
ATATACCTTCCAACCTTCAGCGATCTTATCTCTTGTATTGACGTATCACTCATTCTATTTCACCACTCTAGGTCGCGCCATTTATCATCCGAAAGATATCCGTAAAGGGTATTTCGGCCTGATATGTTCCTGCGCATTCGGTCGAACATATCGACTGCTACTTCTAAGGACTGGTCGCCAGTATCTTCGTGCAAAGCTTCCAATTTCTGGATTAATTCTTCCACTGTAATCATACGATCACGTTCGCATTAAGCCTGCAGTAGATAATTCTTCCTTTATGTTTCTTACAGCGTTCTTGATGTCATTAACCTCACGAGCGCCAACACAAACCATCTTTCCGCTACCGAACAATAAAAGAACGACCTTAGGGTCATCCATGCGGTAAACCAAGCCAGGGAAAGCTTCCGGTTCATATTCAACATTCTCAAAACCAAGAGACATGGCTATCTGAATCAAATTCAGAGTTGATTCCAAATTAGTGGTAGCAACAATATTCTGGATTACAATATCTGGTTCATCCTTAACTGGCATGTCCAAAACTCTCAATTCATCTACAACCTTATTGATTGCAACATGAACATCCGGAATTGACCTAGCGCCTGTACATACTACCTTACCACTTCTAAATATCAAAACTGCGGTTTTTGGTTCGGCTAACTTGTAGATAAGTCCTGGGAAACGATCTTGGTCATATTCTGCACCTTCTAACTGGAAAGCAATGTCTTGAAGCATCAATTCCTTACCAATTGATGCGCTAGCTACAACGTTTACAACTATAATTTCTGCCATATGAAACTCCTGCGGGGGGAACTGAGTATATAAACTGTCTATTTAAAGGTTTAAATACTAAAGTTGAAAAGTCGGTGTATTCTACCTGAGTGCAGATAGAATAGCTTGTGGATCATCTGTTCCAAAAACATAGTGTATTCCACCTACCGTTTCAATTTCAATTCCTTTCTGAAGCCAGACGAGATAACCCCGTTTCCACTTGCCATCTTTTCTACCAATACGCCACCCAAGTCCACCAAAATCCTTCATCGGACGATATGAGGGAGTTTGTTCTATAGATTTGATTTCATGTGGTTGAAGTTTAATGTGCCAATTTGGAAAACCAAACTGTAGGGTTTTATCATCGAAAACCTTAACGGAGTAAAACGCAATATTGTAACATACAAAAATTACAAAAAGCAATGGAATCAGAGGTAAGAGACGTATCCATAAATCAAGAGTCTTCATTTTATATCCGTAAAAAATAATAAAACAGACGAAAATTAGTATAGACGCTAGGGCCCAATATGTTGTTTTTTTCTCCTCATAAATCACCGTCTGAGGATAATATGTTGCCATAAAAAATGGAAATGCCTACCCGTATTAACCTTTTTTATCATGGCTGCATCACATCAAATTCCAATGGGAAAATATGCTGCTTCCATAGATGATGTACGCGCTGCGGCAAGACGTATAGAGGGAGTTGGTCACAGAACTCCGATACTCACCAGCCAGACCCTAGACGAAATGGCAGGAAGAAAGTTATTCTTCAAATGTGAAAATTTTCAGAAGATTGGTGCTTTTAAATTGAGAGGAGGATGGAATGCGGTATCTATTCTGAGTGATGAAGAAGCTGAAAATGGTGTTTGTACGCACAGTAGTGGAAATCATGCCCAGGCCGTAGCCTTTTCAGCACAGAAAAGGGGAATTCCATCCTATATTGTAATGCCAAACAATGTTCCTGACGTCAAACTTGATGCTGTCAAAGGATATGGGGCCAACATTACGCTGTGTGAACCAACATTAGATGCAAGAAAGTCAACATTGGATGAGATTGCTGATAAGACTGGTGCACGTGTTGTACATCCTTTCAATGATCCCAATGTTATAGCAGGACAAGGAACAGCTGCGTTAGAGATGATAGAGGATTTAGGGCATCTTGATGCAATGATTGCCCCTATAGGTGGAGGGGGGTTGATGTCCGGAACTTGTATCACAACCAGAAGTTTGCTTCCTGAGGCTACTTTATTCGGTGCTGAACCCGCTGGTGCAGACGATGCTTATCTCTCCTTGAAAGAAGGAAAAATAATTCCTCAGACAAATCCTGATACAATCTGTGACGGATTGCTTACAAGCCTTGGAGAATACACCTGGGAAATACTAAAAGACCACCTTGAAGCCATATACACAGTTACCGACGATGAGGTTATAAATGCAATGAGGCTAGTTTGGGAGAGAATGAAGATTATTATTGAACCTAGTTGTGCAACTCCTGTAGCTGCTGTTTTGAAACCTGAATTCAAGGCCTTGGAAGGGCTTGAAAAAATCGGAATCATACTTACTGGTGGCAATATCGAATTATCTAAATTGCCATTCTAGGAAAATGGCGGGCCTGCAGGGATTTGAACCCTGGATCTTCTGGTTAGAAGCCAGACGCCCTTCCAGGCTAGGCTACAGGCCCTGTTCTGGTTGCAAAAGAGGTAGCATTTAGCGGTTGTGTCAGTGAACCGAACTACCGTCATCAACTTTCTGATCAGGTTGTAGAAGACTTACTATCTCTCCACTCTCAGCTGCAAGCAGCATTCCATTAGATTGTTCACCCCTGAATTTAGCAGGTGCCAGATTGACGAGAACTGCAATCTGACGCCCCATCAGATCATCTGCCTCATATATTCCACGCAATCCTGTCACTATGCGACGAGTGGGACCTCCAAAATCGACATCTATCAGCCATAGCTTATCGGCATTAGGATGAGGTTCTACGCTGGCCACTGTACCAACTCTGATATCCAATTTCTTGAATTCGTCAAACGTTATCTCTGGTTTGACATTCTCTAGCTCGTTTGTTTCCTCTGGGGGCATTTCTTTCTCCAAAATTTCTTGCATGTTCAGTTTAGTGAACAATGGTAGGGGTGGTTTCAGGTTGAAATCGTTCTTACCTTCAACAGCTGAAGACCATCCATGATCTTCAATTTTTCCTTCTTGACCCATATATTCCCAAGCTTTCTGTGAAGAGGTTGGGAGGAATGGGGTCATCATAACCGAAAGGCTACGGCACACATTCAGGAAGGTAACTAATGTCTTTTCGCAAGCATCACGATCTGCTTTCAATTGTTTCCAAGGTGCAGCCTCGTTAAGTGCAATATTTCCTGCCTGTGATAGTTCCATTATTGCTTGTAATGCACGCTTGAATTTGCAGGCCTCAAGTGCTTTGGCGACACGTTCGTATACTTCTCCAGTCTTCTTCTGTAGAGAAGGTATTGTACATTCGTCGGCATGTAAACCGTCTGGGAAATTCTTCTGTGCAAAAGATATTACACGGTGGAGTAGATTCCCATAGTTACCTATCAATTCATTGTTTATTCGAGTAACATAATCTTCC
>CAYSOH010000113.1:0-3424 GCA_964432625.1 uncultured archaeon | reverse complement strand
CCTACCGCTCCCGAGCAGGTCGTCGCGGTTACTTGGAATTGCTCCAGCAGGGATGATCGTTTCATCAAATCCTCCACCGATGTCACGTCCTAGACGCTCATTCCATATGGTGGGGCTGTGTCGTTTCTGTTTCATTGCCGACCCTCTCGGGCCCCTTGCGGCTGCTTTGCTCATGGAGAGGGGACTTTCCTCAGCCTAAGGCCGTCGGCCGCCCTCCATCTCCTGACTATTATTCTATAAATGGTAAGAATATATAATTCACGGTCCATGGTAAATCCTTATTTAGGCATAATATTCGGAAAATAATGGCGATGGATGGTACTGATACAGAAAAATCTCAGACTCATAGGGATTCAGACTATCAAAAAGCTTATGAAAAGTGGAAAAAGGAGATTCTAGAACCAGCTTTAGCTAAACATCCAGAGAGAAGAGATGAATTCATAACAACATCTAGTCAAAGAGTAAACAGATTGTATACTTCCTTAGACAATTCACACCTAGATTTCTCAAGTGACATTTCATATCCTGGTGAATTCCCCTACACCCGCGGTATACACTCAACGATGTACCGAGGCCGCCTTTGGACTATGCGAATGTTTGCTGGCTTTGGTTCATCTGAAGAGACTAATTCACGTTTCAAGTATTTACTAAAGCAAGGACAAACAGGTCTCAGTACTGCATTCGATCTGCCAACGTTGTATGGATATGATAGTGATTCACCATTCGCTGCAGGAGAATTTGGTGAATGTGGTGTTGGTGTCAGTAGTTTGGAAGATATGTCTCTTCTTTTCAAAGATATTCCATTAGATAAGGTAACTACGTCAATGACTATCAATTCTCCAGCAGCAATGACATGGGCTATGTACATAGCCAATGCCGAGAATCAGGGAATACCTAAGGCAAAATTGGGAGGAACTATACAGAATGATATTCTGAAAGAGTATATTGCACAGAAAGAATACATATTTCCACCTAATCCGTCAATGCGTTTAGTTACAGATACTGTAGAATATGGAACGAAACACATGCCAAAATGGAATACGATATCTATCTCGGGCTACCATATCAGAGAAGCGGGTTCAACTGCAGTTCAGGAATTAGCTTTTACCTTAGCAGATGGTTATGCTTATGCAGATTGGGCGATTGAAAGAGGTTTGAATATAGATGACTTCGCTCCCAGATTTAGTTTCTTTTTCAATGCACACAATGATTTCTTCGAGGAAATAGCCAAGTATCGGGCAGCGCGCCGTATATGGGCAAATGATATGAGATACAAATATGGAGCTAAGGATCCAAGGAGCTGGAAACTTAGGTTCCATTGTCAGACTGCAGGATGTAGTCTAACAGCCCAACAACCTGAAATTAACATTGTTAGAGTAGCTATTCAAGCTATGGCAGGAGTATTAGGCGGAACACAATCTCTTCACACAGATTCTATGGATGAAGCTTTGGCTTTACCGTCAGAGAAAGCAGTTCAGATAGCTTTGCGCACCCAGCAAGTAATTGCACATGAATCAGGTGTGGCAAATGTCATTGATCCTCTTGGTGGAAGTTATTATCTTGAGTGGTTGACGGAGGATATGGAACGTCAGGCTAGAGATTACTTTGATCGTATAGACTCATTAGGAGGAGTGGTTCCTGCAATTGAGAAAGGTTTCTTTCAAAAAGAAATTGCAGCAGCTTCTTACAAGTATCAAAAAGAGATTGATGATAAGGAAAGAGTAGTTGTTGGAGTTAATGAGTACACTTCTGACGAACCTGTTGAAATACCAATACTGGAGATGGATCCAGCAGGGTTCGATAAGCAATGTGCCAGACTGAAGAAATTGCGATCTAACAGAGACAAAAGTAAGTTTGATGCATCAATTAGGGCAATTGAGAAAGCTGCTGAGGGTGATGAGAACCTTATGCCTCATTTCATTGAGGCATCGAAGGCAGACGTTACTTTGGGAGAGATGTGTGATGTTCTTCGAGGTGTTTTTGGTGAGTACCGCGAAGGTTCGGACTTCTGAGGTATTTTTTGCCCTATCACATAATTGGTTTGACAGGCCGTAATGCAGCTGGAAAAGGTACAGTTGCAGCAATATTAGAGAACCGTTCATTTGTGTATCATTCCTTGTCCGATACGCTTCGTGATGAATTAAAGAAGAGGAGAATTGATGAAAGTCGTGAAGAACTTACAAAGTTGGGTAATGAACTAAGAGAATCTAGAGGCCCCGGCGTCCTCGCTGACTTGATGATTGATAGAATAGCATCGACAAATAACCATATAGTTGATTCAATCCGTAACCCGTTTGAAGTTGAATCATTGGCTAGAGAATATGAAGAACATGAGTTTTTCTTAATATCAGTCGATGCCAAGCCTGAAATTAGGTTCCAGCGTTTGATAGAACGATCTCGTTCAGGAGATAGTACTACTTGGGAACAGTTCCTATCTCAGGAAGCTTTAGAGGAAAGTAGTGATGACCCAAACAAACAACAGTTATTCTTAACAATGGCAAAAGCTGATTTTTCTATCGATAATAGCGGTACTCTCAAAGATTTAGAGCGTAATATAGATAATATTCTCAGTAGATTATAGATTCCATTCGTATGTCGTAGTTAAGGCAAACATGAAAACTATCGGAAGTAGGTGAAAAGCCATTCCAAATGCAACATTTACAACCATCCATCGACCGGCGTAGTTCTCTGGCACTTCCATTACTTTGTCGACAACGGTATTTGTGGTATCAACTACTTTTCCAGCTAGATATCCTACAAATCTTGCCACCTTTTCATGTGGTAGAGCATCTTTTCCTTTGTCTTTAGAACTTTTCAACCAGTCTCCCATTTGCAACATTCGGTCGACCATAGGCCTATACCTTTCCACGTCAACACTTATTATCTTGATTGCAAGATTTCTTGTATCCCATACTCTTCGCCAATCAAAATAAGTATGCATTACAAAGAATATTACTATTAAAGCAATTTGCCAATCTGGTGTCATATTCCAGTCTGGAGGTCTCAGTGTCTCTCCAAATACTTCCACAACTCCATTTTCTGGCTCAAAAATAAAGAATCGCATTAGAGCAATTGTGGCCGGTACTAAAATCCCAATCGTGAATTTAGCAGCTATTGAGTATCCTCTTGGTATTTCCCTTAGTCTTTCAAACAACCATTTTAGGTGATGTCCATGAATTTGTATTGCTTTCAAAGCAGGTTCTCCAAGGAAAATTAATCTTTGGAGGATAGGTATGAAAATCAGAATGTGAAAATAGAGTTCCCATGGCGTGTCCCAGGAAAAATAATCGCTTATCATTACAGTTTGTTACTCAAGGAGGGTGTTAAAAAAAGACCGACACATAGCAATTTGTGTCAAAACGCGCAGGTCGAAGAACAAGGGGCCAGGAAAAACTTGCCCGTGAGCGTATAGAAAGGTTATTTG
>CAYSOH010000112.1:1351-3434 GCA_964432625.1 uncultured archaeon | reverse complement strand
TAAAGGAGGAAAATTACGATGCCATAGTAACTGATCCACCCTATGGTATCTCAAGTAGTAGTAACAAAGAAAGCATAGAAAACCTTCTTAAAAGAACAATACAGATATTCTCAAATTGTTTAGATACTGGGCAGAGAGCCGTTATTGCGGTATCAAATCCAAAATTAATACATTCAAAAAATCTCAGAATTATTTACCAATTTGAATGGTACATACACAAATCACTTACTAGACACATTATCGTCTTGGAAAAAACTAGTAACTAACGTCTATTGTAACCTCGTAAGACATGCTACCATTTTCACCTTCTATAACAAAGTCATAATCACCTACAGACTCTAATCTTTCACTGTCTATTGACCATGAACCATCGCCCTCTTGAACCTCCGTTTCATTTTCTATATTATTTCCTTGTGCATCTTTTAGGATGAGATTTACGGTTGAAGGATCTATATTTCCAGTGATTTGATTATTGTCATCAAGGGACCAAGCTATGTACACACTTATTGCACCAGACTGTACAGGAAACTCTACTTCATCGGTTTCTCCTTCATCTACATCTCCACTTGCTTCACCATGATAATCCTCAACAACATTAACTGTTGTTTCAGCTTCATCTGTGAGTCCTGTAGAGTCTATAACTGAAAGCATAACAGAGTAACTGCCTCCCTCATCATATTTTCTCTCAACAGTCTCACCTTCATATTGCATACTATCTCCTTCAAAAGTCCAAGTGAAAGATAAATCATCTCCATCGGGATCTGTAGAATCAGAAGCAGAAAATACAATTGTCTCATTTGCCTGTATTTTTGGATTAGAAGGACTAATTCTAGCTATAGGATAACTGTTTGAGCCTGAATTTTCCTCAGTGTCTTGATCATTTTCATTACCATTAAGGATAATAAAATATCCATATCCTCCAGAAGCCCCTAAAGCAAGGATTAAAACCAGCAAGATGAGAGTTATCTTCTTCATTTCTGTTCACAACCTAGTTATGGCATATTAATAGTTACCCATGCCCTAGTCATGCATTATCAACAAGAAAAGCATATAAATAGACCGCCGGAGTGGCGCCAACTCTGGATTTTAATCCTTGAGAAATACGTATGTCAGACGACTCAGATTTCAAGTACATCATACGCATAGCTAACACCGATGTATCTGGTGAAGAAAGGTTAGCAAGTGCTTTGACCTCTATCAGAGGGGTTGGGGCAAGAATTAGTAATGCAATTGTGAAGAAATTGGAACTTGACCCAAATAAACTTGCTGGGAAATTGGATGACAAAAACGTTGAGGATATTGAAAATGCTATAATGAAGCTCAATGAAAATGTTCCTGATTGGTTATTGAATAGGCAAAAAGACTATGATACTGGTGAGGACATTCATCCTGTAAGCGTAGACCTAAAGATGCTTCATGATGATGACTTGAATAGAATGAAAAAAGTAAAATCCTACAAAGGAATTAGACACGCATCTGGTCATAAAGTCAGAGGACAGAGAACCTATTCAAATGGGAGAAAAGGACTGGCCTTGGGCGTTAGCCGTAAGAAAGGAACTGGGCCATAGATAAAAATGGGTGATCCTAAATTTCCAAGTAAGCATTACGACACTCCGTCACATCCTTGGCAAAAAGTTAGAATAGAACAAGAATCTGGACTCATTCATCAGTACGGACTTAAAAATAAGAAAGAAATTTGGAGAGCTAACACAAAAGTTAGAGAAATGAGAAGACAAGCCAGGAAGCTTACTGCTAATTCAAATGATGTACAAGCTCAGAAGGAAAGAGATTTACTATTAGCTAAACTGAATCGTCTTGGAATGATAGAACAGAATTCAGGTCTGGAGGATATACTTCGAATGAGTCCTGAGAATATTCTTGATCGCAGGCTTCAAACACAAGTTTATCTTCAGGGTCTAGCTTCTACGGCAAAGCAGGCAAGACAGCTCATTGTACATGGACACATATCTATAGATGGAGCAGTGACTAGAGTTCCTGGAATGTTAGTAACTAAGTTGCAGGAGAAAAAACTCTCTTATTCCTCAACATCTGCTCTTAACAGCGATCTTCACCCAGTAAGACC
>CAYSOH010000112.1:0-1251 GCA_964432625.1 uncultured archaeon | reverse complement strand
ATTGCTAAGTCTTCTGGTGGAATGGTTGTAAGGGCCCAAAGAGAAGAATCTAGGCCACACGCAGCCATGCTAGCGGCAAATGAAGTGGCTGAATCTTTGAAGGAAAAAGGAATTGATAATGTACACGTAAAACTTAGGGGTGCTGGAGGAAAGAGGGGAGGAACTCCTGGTCCTGGAGCTCAGGCCGCGATTAGGGCCTTGGCAAGAGCTGGAATACTAATAACGCGGATAGATGATGTCACACCAATACCTCATGATGGAGGCAAACCCAAAGGAGGGAGAAGAGGTAGGAGAGTATAATGAAAGTAAATGTCAGAAAGATGGAGGATTACTACGCCCAAGTTGAATTCAAAGATGTTAATTATTCATTTGTGAATTCTGTTAGAAGATCTCTGGTCTCAATGGTTCCATGTCTAGCGATACATGAAGTTGATTTCCACATGGGATCTCTTGGTTCATATGTAGATGAAGAAAGTGGTGAAGAAAGGGAATATGAATCGATAAGTGCTATGTTTAACGAGATTATATCTCATAGAATAGGAATGCTTCCAATACCCACTGATGGAAAGACTGTTGAAGCATTTGCTGATTCGATGGATGATGATAGCAAGCAACCTGACATCATGTATTCATTGCACAAACAGGGACCATGTATTGTTTATTCTGGTGATTTGGAACCAGTTAGTGGGGATGATTCACTGGTTATACCTGAATCAAAAGTGCCTATTGTAAAACTTGGAGAAGGACAAGCCATCTTGGTATATGCCAAGGCTAAAATGGGAAATGGCAAAAAACATGCTAAATGGCAATGTGCTGTTGCTCCAAGATTCTACCAGGCGCCAACACTAACTGTTTCATCCGGAAAAGGAGCAAAAACAGTTTTAGAAACTGTTGGAAAAAGTAAATTTAAGAAAAAGGGGAAAAATCAGATTATAGATGACCCTGTGGAAGCTCACGAGGCTCTTAGAAAATTAGAAAAGCTTTGGAATGATCAAGACGCACAGGATTCAATGGAAGTAGCTACAAAGAAAGATCATTTTATATTCGAATTTGAGACAAACGGAGCTATGAAGGCCAAATTAGCTTTAGAACAAGCTCTTAAGGCGTTGGACAAGCATTGTAATGAGTTTACGTCCAGCATTGACGCGGCCGCATAAAGCGGGGGTCGCATAGCCAGGCCAATTGCGCTAGGTTGAGGGCCTAGTCCTTAGTGGTGCGTGGGTTCAAATCCCACCCCCCGCACCAATTATT
>CAYSOH010000111.1:0-3465 GCA_964432625.1 uncultured archaeon | reverse complement strand
AGACAGTTCTTGCACTGTATTTTCCTTCTATCTTACTCTTTAGTTGAGTAGTTATAAGTGAAACAAGTAAGAATCCAGAGTATGTAAACAAAATTATCTTTGAATTTCCAAAATAGCCGAGATAAATGTCACTTAGGACGATCATAGATATACTAACTACTGCAGCAGTTCCTCCAGGCAATAGCATAGAAGCCAAGAAAATAGAGACCATTATAGTCTCAATATTGTGATAATCGTGCAGTGCAATTCTTCCAAAGAAACCCAATGCAAAGAGCATGATAGCTGTTGTCAAAACAGGAAGTCTGGTCTTTTCCACTTACAGGCACTTAGGACCTTCAATAAAAATTAATGCGCTAGTTTTTTGATTACATCTAGGAACATTTCGTAGCTCAGTCTCTTGGTGTTTATGTTGTAACGACTAGGATGATATGAGTCTATCAAATCCCAATTTGATTTTGGGACTTTATGAACTGCACTGTGTGCAAATTTGAAATCTACTTGCTTTAAGCCTAGGCATGTAATGACTTGTCTATGCGCTAGGCTGCCCAACGCCAATATGTATTTTAATTTCTTCATCATTTTAATTTCTTCAATAAGGTATGGTCTACAGTTGGTAATCTCATGGGTTAGTGGCTTGTTCTGAGGAGGAGCACATCTTACTGTGTTTGTAATTCGAATGCCATTCAAATTTAGTCCATCATTGATTGAAACGGCTTTGTCAGATGTGGAGAATCCAGTTTCATGTAGTGCTTTATAGAGAACATCTCCAGCATAATCTCCTGTAAAAGGTCTTCCTGTTCTGCCAGCTCCATGTCTTCCAGGGGCGAGTCCCACAATCAATGCTTCTGCATCAAGTTCTCCAAAAGATGGGACAGGTTTGCACCAATAATCGTCACTTTCAAAATTACTTTTTCTACCTCTAAGTTTCGTTTCCGTAGCAAAATCAATCAGTCTGGGGCATTTTTGACAATTAATAATTCTTTTGTCAAATGCCTCAGAGTCCATGCCCATGTTTTCTATCGATAAATATAGCAAACCCCTTATTAAGGGGCCCAAGGCTGTATACCGGGCGATTGTAATGCACGCATATTACAAGAGAAAATTGTTTGCAAGCGCAGTAACTGCAGCTTTAGTACTGTCAAGTCTTCTACTAATAAGTGGAGTACAGGCAGGGGCAGCTGATGATTTAGAGGTCAGTGATTTGTATGAGCCACCGGGAACTCCACCTCCAAGAGTTAACATAGCCTATGATATTGTTGTAGGTTGGAAAAATTCCGGTGATACTGATTCATATGATGCTACTGTACGCTTGTTCTCAGACTGTGATCAGGATAACCTTGAGGATGAATCCCAGACCATAACTATGGGTCCCGGTGAATCAGGTAGCGTTACTCTTTCGATTACATTTACTGGTACTGGTGAACAGTGTTATTCTGCTACCATACACTATGATTCAATTGATTACGGAGAATTTGAGAATTATATCATGGTTGAACCAGAGACTGGGGAGGCAGATCTATGGATTAGTTTTGATATGGATCAGAATCAAGCAGCTCAGGGCGAAGATGTAAGCGTTATTTTTGAGTACGGAAACGAAGGTGATGTTTCAACATTGAATCCTGTAACCTTTATGGGATATTTTGATCTTGTAGATGACGACCCTACTAATTCTATAGAACCTACACCTCTGACCTTTGATTTTTTGAGTCCACCTCCTGAGGATGCACCCCCTGAACCTGAGAGAATGGAATGGATATTTACAGTCCCCACGGATGTAAATGACGGTCTGCACAAGTTTACTGTATTTATTGATTCTGAGGAAAATAACACAGACGAGGATCCAGACTGGGATAACAATATGGACGTCTTTGAAATTTGCATTGGAGATTGTAGCGAACCTGATCTCCAAGTTTGGGACAATGGTATTGATTCAATACGTTGTCAGCCACTTGATCCTGTAGCGGGAACTATTGTATCTTTCATGTATTCAGTAGAGAATATTGGTGAAGGTGATGCAGAACCACCAGGACCTTTTGATGAAGGTGGCGACTTGGTAATGCATTTGGAGGTTATGAAATGTCCAGAGGGAGATTGTACTGATCAGAACTGGGCATATGTCAATAACAGTAATAGACTTAGAACACCTATTGGTGCAGGTGAGACATTTAGCTCTGATTCGGTTCTAACAATCAATTGGAGTACAGATCCCAATGATTCAGGATTATGGAATGTTCGTGTGTACGTTGACGGCGAGAATGTTGTAGATGAAACTGATGAGACAAACAATGCTCTGGACTGGTTTAAGGTCTATGATGAGTATTTTGAATTGAAAGAACAGAGACCAGATCTCATCGTAGCAGCCATTGATGAAGGATCAGGCCGCGTCTTCCAAGATGACCCACGCATCATTCAGGTAGCGATCACTCAAACAGAGTTGGGCGATAAAATGGCAGATGACGTGGATGTATTCATTAAAATCCGAGATCCCAATTTAGATTCTACTGACTGGATTAAAATTGATGAATCTAAGACAGTAGGCTTCGTTCCAGAAACTACAATATTCGAGTACGAATGGACTCCAACAATATTGGGAGTTTATGAGTTTGAGGCATGGGCTGATAAGGAAGACACAGTACTTGAATGGGATGAAACAAATAATCAATATGATAGTGACAAGTACGTGGAGGTATTCGAAAAGTTACCAGACTTACAGGTCGTCAGTGTTTCAGTTAGTCCATTGAATGATGATGGATATGGAATGGTTGGTGTATCTAGTGAAGTCACAGCTACTATTGCTAACCTAGGTGTCAGAGATATGACCTCAAGTGAAGGAACCAAACTTGAGGTTAGCTTCTACGTAGCGGCTCCATTTGCAGCGGAATTAGCTACTGTCAATGTTAATCAAGCTTTAGCCGTGGATGAATCTGTTGAGGTTTCGATTCCCTTCAAATTTGCAGAAAATTCCCAATATCGTTTAGTTGCTAAGGTGGATGAGGACAAACTGATTGCGGAAGATGAGGAGTGGAACAATGAGAATTACAAGAACATCTATGCAGTAAGTTCAATGGATGCATATGTTTCCAACCTTTCAGTAGCAGTAAATGATGGTCTTGCAGGTAAGGATCACCCAATAACATTTGAGCTGGGAATGGCTAACTTACCCTCTGAGGGAAATTATAGATTACACTTCAATGTATCGATTGATGGAACTTTTGGTTGGGGTGAGACATTATCCCTTAACTTTGAGAATACAACAGGGTCATATCCAATTGGTTCAGGATATCAGGTTTCAGGGCCATATGCTTTTATTGATTTTAACGCTAGCTACAATCATCAAGTAGTTGAGATTAATTGGATTCCAAGCTCAGACAGGGGTACTGATGATTATATAGTGTTTGTAGACGTAAGCAGTGCAATTAATGTTGACCAGTCTAACGATGAGGCAATGTTCAATATAAGTATTGA
>CAYSOH010000110.1:0-3472 GCA_964432625.1 uncultured archaeon | reverse complement strand
CAACGTGGAAGTATGATTTGTTCTGTTTACCGTCCCCCAGAATTTCAAGTTCTTTTGCATTGTCTCTAAGTTTGTTCACAAAATCAAAAGTGACTCCATGATTGCTTCTTGGACCCACACAATTTGCAAAACGGTATGAAACACCCATGAATTTGTGATCTTCGCAATATTTCTCTATTAATTTTTCGGCATCGAGTTTACTTTCACCATATGCTGAAATAGGTTTTAATTCAGAATCCTCAGGCGTAGGTATCTTTTTGGCATCTCCATAAACGGTTGAAGTTGAAGTGAAGACTATTCGGCTACAGCCAGTTCTTTCCATGGCTTGTAGAACTTTCTCAGTGACATCCACATTCTGCTCTTGCATCACTTCAGGTTCCGTTATACCAAGCTGCACCTCTGGATTCGCAGCTAGATGGTAAACAATCTTACAACCCTTTAGATATTTATCGAAATCCTCATTCAACAAATCTACATCAATTACAGTAATATTTTCTATAGATTCGTATAGAAATTCAAGATCACCTGATGAGAAATTATCTAGGACAACAACATGCTCATCACGCTTCACCAATCTATCAACAAGATGAGAACCAATGAATCCAGCACCACCTGTAACTACTACATCATTCCTAGCACCATCTGGTACCGATACCAAAACCCCTGAATCTAGTTCTTTAGTTTCACCAGACATGTAATCATATTGATCGTCAGTGAATGAATCGACGAAAGAACCGACAATATTGCTAGTTGTTTTTGTTATAATTCTTCCCGTGTCTCCGGCTGCTTTTATCACACTTTTTCCTGTTCCTTCTGCAGCCTTTATGACAGATCCACCTGCGCTTCCAACCAATCCACCAGCAGCAGTCAAAGGCGCTCCAATCACTCCTTCACGATGTAGGCCCAATGTCTGTGTGAATTCTTCCATACTGAGTTCGTCCCAGTGACGATATACGAAGTAGAGTGTTCCACAGACCATTATGAAAATTATGAAACCTGCAAGCTGTAGAGGCGCCAGATAACTTAGGAAACCTAGTCCATAAACAACAGACAACGCAATCAGGGCAGAGCCAACCAGTGCCCCTACTGTGACAGCTCCAAGAACTGCAGGTACGGACAACCCAACTGCTCTACCAAGTATTGTCCCTGCAAAGGCCCCTGAACCTTGGAATGGAATCATCACGAATATCACGATTCCAAAGAAAGTTAACCTTTCGACCCAAGGCATGCTTTCTAGTATAGATGCACCTTTGAGTTGTACCCTTTTGATACCACTGCCGATGAAAGGTAATTTCTTCGCAAGGTCAAAATTCCAGATTAGGAACAGACACACAACAATATCCACGAATGCAATACTAATGGCTAAGATGGTCCATGGTATACCTTGAGCAATACCTATAGGAATCACAGATTCTTTACCCATAGGAGGGACAAAATAGAGGAACATCAATCCTGACACTTCAAGAAATATCCTTTCACTCGTGAACGCCTTTAATAGAATGAAGTATCCAACAGTCATGAAGAATGGTGAGAAGAACTTTAAAAGCGCAAAAATAGTTTGAATAGTCCCAACCGCATATACGACTATAACCAGTCCAATGAATGTTAAAAGGTTGAAGAAGATAGTATATTCCAACGTTGTATCAATACCTCCCTCCTCCATTCTAAAAAGATTAACCACTATGAAACCAATAGGTCCATCTGGCTTGCCTGCTTCCATGTATTCATAACTCAGATCTTTCTTTACTATTGTCCCCTCTATCGTAAATCCTTCCCCAGAGACATCACCCACCCATTTCCCATCATCACCTTCTGTGCCAGCAGCTATCCCATCAACACCAACAACGGCTGAAACGAGCAAATTCTGTCCAATAGGATATTTATCTTCAATATCCCCAGAGACTTTGACTTCAGTCTCTCCAATGGTCAGGTATGTAAAATCGAATGTAGCAGTGTTTGGAACATCCAGTATGTTTTTGATAGTTCGGCCACCTTCCGCATTGTTAAGTACGAAATTATTAACCTCTAATGACCGGAAAATAACAACGTTGATTTCTCCTCTCTGGAACTTTCCATTTTCAAGTGAAGAGTAAGACCATTTTGACCCAAAAATGTCAGTCTTATCAAAAATAGTATTGTTGAAGCCAGAGTTCCTTACTAACATATGAGTAAATTTGTTACTATCAAACCTAGAACTATCAACATAGGTATTGTTGAAGAATACAGTATCAAAAGAGCTATTAGTGAATACAGCCCGATTGAACTGCACATTATCAAAAAGAACCCTTTCGAAGGAACAATCTACAAAGAAAGTATCACTGAGAGTTAAATTTGAGAATATAACATCCCTAAAGACAACATCATTGAAAAGTGCAGATTCTAGAGAATCATCAGAGAATATCCTTCTTTCCGTTGCTTCCTTCCCAATTAAGCTTCTTATATTTTCTCCATCCGCATAATTTATGGAGGAAACATTAGAACTGGCCCCTCCAAACGAGGAAAATAGCACATCAAATTCGTTTTTTTGTATAATTTTGTAACTATCGCCAGGAGCCACAGACGGATTTTCATCGTCAGTTCCCAATACCGGAAAATCTCGTTCTTCTATAGGTCCATAATACTGAATTTCTTTTAATTCACCTTCAAGCCACACATGATCATCAGAATCAAAATTAACATAATCACCATCAGCATTTCTGGCCATGTCAAAATCACTTTTTGTTACCAAGACCCAAACGCCACTTTTCCCATCAAATTCTAAATCAAAAACCTCTTGCGGCCATCCGGCAAACGTTGCCCCCGTTACCGTCAGGAATATTCCTATCAACAGCAAAATCTTAGGCGCTCTCTTGACTGCCGCAACAAAGGTCCAAAAAGCATCAACCACTGCATCTATCTCATCCCTTTCTCTTTGAGATACAACTATCCGGCCTTTTACATCATCACCACTATCTACTTTTTCACTTTTCTCTTTCTTGGTTTCCTTCTTTTTTTTAGGAGCAACTTCTTTTGCTTTTTTCTTAGTAGATTTCTTCTTTGCCATTCTAACTTGGACTATTCTCCTTGGGTGTGATACTCCTCACTAATAAATAATATCGTTCTGGGCTAACCGCCGGATGCAACTAGGATAATTCGGAGAGGTTTATCAGGTAATTTCGACACAAGAGGTATGGGTTTCATAGTTTCTTCATCAGTTACAACTAGCAAACCGTCAGGATGGAGATTCAAGTGTTTAACCAGATTAGCCGCAGTACTACCTTCAGATAATTCAACATTTTTTACATCATCATCAATTGTGACTTGCCACTTCATATCTTATTACCAGAGAACGGGGAAAAATAGTTACCGTGAATATTAAGACCCAAGATTTCTGGACTTATTGGTAGCCAGGGTCGCATAGCCCGGCATTGCGGTGGCCTCGAAAGCCTCTGGGAGAAATCCCGCGGGGGTTCAAATCCCTCCCCTGGCGCCA
>CAYSOH010000109.1:0-3483 GCA_964432625.1 uncultured archaeon | reverse complement strand
ACCAAGATTCAAATGGAGATGATACATATCCTACTCCAAGATCTATTCAGTCTGCAACACCACAATCTACGGCTTACGATAATCCTGACAGAGATGTACCTGAAATAAATACCAAAACCGAAAAATATCTGGACGATGGGGCCGAAATTCAGACAACATTTGATGCTGATGAAGGAATTGGAGGATCGTCTGTTGTTTACAACTATGAATCAAGTAATTACACTGGAGAATGGATGACCGATGTAATGAAGATAGAAGGAGAGGAAGTTTGTGATGAGGAAACTGGAATCTGTTACGCTTATGCAGGGGCAACAGGAACTTCCGTAATCCCATATTCTGGTGATAGTCCAATATATTATCAAGTTCTCTTTGTCGATGGCAATAAGACCTCAAGTAAAACTGAAGTGATGCAATTCATAGGTGCTGATGGAGGGGCTCCACCAGCTCAAGAAGTCGAATTACCACTTCTGTTGATTGGTGGTGGCATAGGTCTAATTGCTGCAATAGCTGGATTTGTAATATGGGCTAGAAGGCCCAGTACTGGCTAAACGCAAGCGTAAAATACTTGTATATCATATTAGATTTGAGGCGATAGTGTGAACAAGAGCAAGAATCTGATTGTTTTTGGTGTTTGCTTTATGTTCATAATTTCATCCTTAATCGTCATTGTAGAGGCTGAAGAAGTTGAACCTGATGAATATCCAAACGGTTGGACTCACAGGCCTATTATGGAACAATTTACGAGCTTGAGTTGTCCACCCTGTATGAGTATCGAGCCTGATGTAGCAAAGTTGTGGAAAGAGTTCAAGGAAGATCCTGCTCAGCCCGTGACTTTCATATCATTCCATCAAACCAATGGTGGAGAGAGTGATGATGAATTTGTAAGCCAAGAATCAAAGGACAGATATGAATACTATGCAGTTCAGGGAACACCTGACGCACAGTTCGATGGAGGGTATATCGAAGAATTAGGTGGTGGTGACGGAACTTATGATACCTACAAAGACCACTATTTTGAGAGTGGTGAAAGAGATGTCAAACCAACAGAATTGAGAGTTTGGCAAGAATTCAGAGAGGATCGATTCATTTTTACGGTGAATTTAACTTATCTTGGTGAAGGTGGAATTAGTACTCCACTTAATCCAGATATTCTAGACTCAAGTGTATATTTGTTCGTAGTAGAGGATGACATCATGGCTTGGAGTTCTAACCAAGACAAGGAAGTTATGACACACAATGTTTTCCGTGAAACTGCGTTACACAACCAGCAAGTTCAATTACAGCCTGCAGAAACTTGGACACAAGAAATTGAATGGGTAATTCCTGAGACAATAATTTATCCTAGTGGTCATGAAGATGGAGACGGGAACGAACAGACGGGTGAACATCCCATTCCCACTCCGATAAATCCTGCAAAAGTCTCTGTCGTGGCTGTTGTTTATGACAACGATGATACGTCCAGAACAACAACTTCTGGGAAAACTGGCAATGCTGCCGATACTCCAAGAGCAGCGAATTCGGCTACACCTCAGTCAACTGCCTATGATGAAGAAAATGAACCTCCTAAAGTGATTAGTTACGATGAAAAATTATCTGGCAATATTGCAGAGATTAATGCAATCCTTGAAGACGATGATGGGATTGGTTCGGCGTATGTGATCTACAACTTTGAAAATGGATCTTATGATGATGAAGCTTGGGGAGTAATGCCTATGCAAATAAACAATAATGTTGCGACGGCCTCAATTGAATTTGCAGAAGGTGATCCTGTGTGGTATCGAATTTTACTAGTAGATGGAAAGCACGCTTTTGCAGCCAGTGAGGCAAAACAGTTCGAAGGGACCGGAGGAGGTAGTGTTGCAGAAGATTCTCCAGGATTTGGGTTCGTGATTGGGACTATGGCCTTATTAATCGGTTTAATTAGAAGAAAAGACTAACTTCAACAATGGCAACAAAGAAGAATGAAGCCGTTCAAAGCTCTGTTAAATTAGACGATAGGACAAACTGGGATAATCTAGTTGATAATGTACAAGCTTTTTGGAATGACACTGTAATGGAAAATCAAGTGCTCTTTGCTGTGGGAACGGCCATCATCCTGATTCTAGCTGTTGTTCTCTATGGAGCAATTGGAGGGGATTCCGAAGCTCCCGATTTTACACTAAAAGATACAGACGGAAATACATTCTCCCTATCTGATTATGAAGGTGAAAAAGTCGTGATCTTAGATTTTATGTTCACTACATGTATACCTTGTGAAAAATTTGTAAAGGATTCACTTGGCCCTTATGCCGAAAAAATGGATAAGGATGAAGTGGTTATCATATCAATAAGTGTGTTTGATAATGATGATGAGGCTAAACTTAGAGATTATGCGAAAGATCATGATTGGAGACACGCAATGGGCGATCCAAATGGTGACATTGAGATCTCATATGGAGTCGAAGGAACGCCTAAACTATTCATTATTGACAAGGATGGACAAATAACCTATGAAGCAGGTGGTTCCCCAACAGCAAAATCCGTCCCTGATAATCCAGAAGATCTGGAACTGGAAGTCAATAAAGCGCTAACGGGGCAAGGAACGCTCGTTAAGGTAAAAGAATCATCAATATACTTATTCGCTGTCGGTGCTGGAGTCATGGTTTTCTTTTCACCATGTTCATTCCCTATGCTGCCTGGATACATGTCGTTCTATCTTTCCAACAAGAAACAACGTGTAGGGGCCTTTGACGAAAAAGCCGCTAGAGAGACACTTCCTGATGGACTTGCTGCAGCCGCTGGATTAATGGGGATTTTATTGCTGATAGGAATACTACTGGTGCCATTTGTAAGTATAATTGGAGGGTTTATCCCTGTACTCGAACTAGTGGTTGGAATTCTGATTCTGGGCTTAGGTGCTGTAATGGTTATGGAGTATGACTCCGAAGCAATAGTCCGGCCATTCAGAAATCTAATGTCCACAATTGCTCAATCTCGGCCTGCAATGGTGATGAAGGGAGGAATTGAGAAAGGAATATACATGGCAACTGGCAAAGAATTCAGCTTCTCGGATAATGAAGCTGGAACAAGGACTGGACTTTTCTGGTATGGTGTTGCCTATGGTTCTGCAGCTACAGGATGTGTTGCTCCAGTTGTCATAGGGCTTCTGTCGGCCAGTATTAACAGAGGACTGGTAACTGGATTACTAGTGTTTGTGATATTCTCAGTAACGGCTGGTATTCTGATGGTGGCATTCACTATGATGGTGGCTGCATCTGAATCTACAATTGTTGATAAACTAAAAGCTTCAACCCGTCAAATCGAAATGGTTGGTGGAGTGATTATGATGATTGTAGGTGTGTATCTAATCTATTACTTCTTGTCAACGACTATGTTCTAGATATTTAGTTGGTAATTCGGGTTCAGGTACCAAATCCTTTCCGAAGGCTTTCGTCCCAACACTAATCAATGTTGTCTCTTTGTACATCTCAACATTTGTGTACA
>CAYSOH010000108.1:0-3496 GCA_964432625.1 uncultured archaeon | reverse complement strand
AAGCAGGATGGTTTGGAGTATCAATCCAATCAAAAACATCGACTGGACAAGCATCTACGCAAGCTCCATCTGCAACACAGATATCAAAATCGACAGCAACAACACTTCCCCAGATACCTAGTTTGTCAGTACCTATTCCACCATACGAACCTGAGTCCTTGGCCCAGATCTGTATCGGTTCTGAATCGCCATCATGAGTGGCTACCTTTTCATATGATGTCAAGAAGTTCTTGGCAATGCTCAAGTTAGTGCTACACCTCTACAGAACCATTTAGGAGGGGGTTTATTTCTTTACAAGGCTGAACAAAAAAGGTTCCGTTCGATATAAATAGAGTGTACCAAACTAAGCAATGCCCAAAATAAAGTGGGCACAGTTCTGTCTTCCTTCTTGCGTCGGCTGACTTCCCTGTGCCCGGGGTGGATTTGGTCCCCTGATCCTAAGACCAGGTTTCCTCATCCGGCTTCACAAACTTTGTTTCCCCTAGCATCCTAGTCGTTTCCTGGCTTGCGGCATCGATTGTTTCCCCCTGTCTTTCCTGGTTGTTTCCCTCCTTTCCCGCTCCAATTGTTTCCCCGGTGTCCCGGTTCTTTTTCCTTTTTTGCGTTTCAGGATCGTTTCCCCCCGGCTTTCCAGGTTGTTTCTCTCGCTGCTTTCCCTCACCCCTTTGTTTTGGTCCCTATACCCGAAGGTTTAGTTTCCCAGAGTGCGGGAACTTTAGATAGACGGCCCCAGTATATAGAACCTTGCGGATACACTTAAATATGATGAACGCACGAAAACATTTTTGAGTTATTTTTTTCAACTTTTCGTACTTATTTTTTCCAAATATGGCCTGTATTATCCAAATCAAAAATCGATTTTAGTAATTCGTCCGTGAACTTCTTACTTACCTCATCTGCAGCATTGTAATAATCGCGCAGTTCATCCATGTTGATCTCTTCTTTTTCAACATCGAATCCGATGTCAATCTCGAAGTTGAATACCACCTCGGTGCCCTCTTCGTCTAGATGAAAGGAATGGAGGTAACCTGACTCTACGAGTAATTCTCCTAGGTCGATCAGCTTTTTGCCTCTTTCAGTGCTGTATATCTCAAATCTGACTTTAGGCATGTGATTACATTTAGATTGTACTATAAGTGAATGTTTGCCATCTGACACACTTCATCGAAGTGTTCCTTTTCCACAGGTTGAATCGATAATCTCTGTCCTCGTTTGATAACAAGCATTCCTTCCAAAGATTGATTATCCTTCAATTGTTCTAGTGACACTATTTCATCGAATTTGGCTACAGGCTCCATGTCAACCAAGAACCATCTAGGTACATCTTCTGTCGCCTTAGGATCATAATACTTGGACTTCTTGTCAAACTGTGTGATATCTGGATATGATTCTTTACAAATTCGGGAAATACCTGCAACATGCGGTGGCTTGGTATTGGAATGGTAATACAGAACCATATCACCAATTCTCATTTTATCTCGCATGAAATTACGCGCCTGATAATTGCGGACGCCGTCCCAATGAGTACTTCCATCCTTTACCAAATCATCATACGAGTAGACGTGCGGTTCACTTTTCATCAACCAGTAGTTTGTCATTACTTGATCAGTTCCTTCGCCTGTTTAACCCATTTATCACGCTTAACTCTTCCTGGGAAGAATTCTATAGCTACGTTGACTTCATCTTCCAAATCGGAAGGCATCTTGGCTATCTGTGCAAATGTGTAAATTCCTAAAGCATTCAATTTCTCTTCAATGAAAGGACCAATTCCTTTAATCACTTTCAGATCGTCCTTCTCTGAAGCCGAGGCAGTACCAATTACTCCAAAGTCTATTGTTTCCGCTTTGGCTGCGATACGATCTAACTCGGCCTGTTTGGAGTCAATCTCAGCTTCCTTTGCCTTGAGTTTCTCTTCTTTAGCTGATAACTCTGCCTCACGGGCTTTGGCTTCTTCCTTGGCATCGGACTCTGAAGTGTCTTCCAATACCTCTATAGCCCATGTAAAGTAAACAGAAGAGGTTCCCATCTTCAACAGGCCCTCATAGGTTGCACCATCGTAACTTGGTTTGTCATCTTTGAAATTAATTCGGAAGTTTATCTCTCCATTATCGTCTGCTACAAGTGCAGATTGTCGACCTACTTCATCCGGTTCTGCAACAATAGCGAATCTCTTTCCATTCTTACTTGAATCAAGATCTTCCATGTTAACCACTCCACCTGGTTTGAGGCCCGAAATAGTTATCACTTGTTTTGATGAAATCTCTTCACCCGCATCCAAACCTTTGGAAGGAGTGATAACAAATGGATCCATCTTGGTTCCTGCACCGCCTTTGAACTTGGGTTTGGATTTGGTATTCTCAGGTTCTGGATTAGCTGCTCCAGCTATCTCTGGTTCAGGTTCTTCTTCCTTTTCTGCAGGCTTTCCTTTTTCTGTGACATCTATGGTCACTTCGCCTTTGAATTTACCCTTAGAATGTTTCATCACAACTTCATAAGTGTATGTTCCAGCTCTCTCTGGATGCCCTGATATGATTCCTGTCTTGGAGTCTATACTCAATCCTTTGAGAAAATCTCCAGAGATTGAATAGGTCACTCTCTTCAAACCCTCGGAATTCACTTTATTGATGTACTTCTTGGTATATTCATGCAGTGATGGAAGCATGCGCAATTCTGATGTTTTATCGTCCAAATCATATGATGCAGGATTTGGATCGTAGACCAATGAATTATTGTATTTGCTAATCAGAAGTGGGATTAGAAGAAGTAACAGCAATAAAAGTGCCAAACAAAGATTCTCCATCCAGGTTCTATCCTGTGAAACATTGGTTGATCCTGCCTTGACTGAGGTTGACTCGGACTGCCTCATATCATTAGTTCCGTCACTATCAGAATCAGCAGGATTGCCTTCTGAATCTGGGTTGTATTCCTCTCTGTCTAGCTTGCCATCCTCATCAAAATCGCCATCTGGATCTAATGGAAGTGGATCCCAGTTGTCTGGAATGCCGTCGTTATCATCATCTGGATCAGTACTATCTGGATCGAAATCTCCATCAGTATCTAGTGGTGTACTTGTGAATTTCAACGGGTCTGAACCTTCTGAAATCTCGACTGTATCATTGTAACCATCTCCATCATCATCTGGGTCTGCATTGTTCCCAATTTCATCTCCATCTGTATCCTCCCATTCGTTAATATCATCAGGGAATGCATCGAAATCATCTGCGATTCCGTCACCGTCTCTATCCTCAACCTCACAGATTTGTATCTCATTAACTGTGACATTGAATGGTCCGTCACAATAGCCATCATCATCTGTGTCTGGATCTAATGGGTCTGTTTCGCCTTCATCAACAGTGCCATTCCCATTTGCATCTTCTACAATATCATCCAACCCATCATTATCATCATCTGAGTCGGCATTGTCACCTATACCATCCCCATCATTGTCTGCCCAATCATTTGGATCTGTTGGGAACAAATCCGGACCTACTTCACA